>NZ_LZDG02000052.1:0-146733 GCF_001672555.2 Pseudomonas sp. AU11447
CATCACCCACCACTCTCGCAGTTACGCGCAGCGGTAGTTCAGTCGGTTAGAATACCGGCCTGTCACGCCGGGGGTCGCGGGTTCGAGTCCCGTCCGCTGCGCCATTTCCCCCCTCCTTGGTTCCTACCCCGAACCAGCTTGTCGAGTTATTCACTCCAGGCGCAAGGAGGTTGCTGTACCGGACGAAAGTCCAACCGACACGCAGCGGTAGTTCAGTCGGTTAGAATACCGGCCTGTCACGCCGGGGGTCGCGGGTTCGAGTCCCGTCCGCTGCGCCATATTCGAAAGCCCTCAGGTAGCGATACCTGAGGGCTTTTTCGTTTCCGTTCGAAAAGTCCTGACGTTGTCCTGTAAGACGCTGTCACAGGTCGTTCACCTTTGGCGTCTAGCTTTTTTCCCGTGGTCTTTGCTAAAACCGGATCGAACGGTCAGGAGAAAAGCCAATGGACGACTATCAGGAAGAACTGCTGGAGCTGCATGCCGTGGAACAGGATCTGCCGGAGCCGGCCGACGACGCCACGGAGATGTGATCAGGCGCTGTGGCGCTGGGCGCGGCGGAACTCCCCCGGCGTTTGCCCGCTCCAGCGCTTGAAGGCGCGCTGGAAGGCCTCTGCGGAGGCGAAGCCGAGCAGGTAGGCGATTTCGCCGAAAGCCAGGTCGGTGTCGCGGATGTAGATCATCGCGAGGTCGCGACGGGTGTCGTTGAGGATGCTGCGGAACTGCGTGCCTTCCTCTGCCAGCTTGCGGCGTAGCGTCCAGGTCGGCAGCTTCAGGCGGGCGGCGACTTCCTCCAGGTCCGGCTCGCGTCCGTTAAGCATCGGCCCCAGCAACTGGGCGACGCGCTCGCGCAGGCTGCGTGTTCGAGTCTGTTGTTCAAGCTCCTTCTCGCAGATTTCCAGCAGCTGCCGCCAGGTGCTCGGGCAGTGGTCCGGGTTGCCGCGTGCCAGGGTCGACAGGTCCAGGCGCAACTGGTTGTGCGTCGCACCGAACTCCACCGGGCAACCCAGCATCTCCTCGAAGCGCGGGGCCCAGGCGGGTGCCGGATATTCGATCTCGATTTTCTCCGGGCGCAGAGCCAGCGCGCCGATGCTGCCGAGCATGCTCACCCAGCCGGCGAGCACCGAATCCACCACGAAGCGGTTGTAGGCGTTGTACGGGCTGATGGAATAGAAGCGCAGCCAGGCGCCGCTGGCGTCCTCGATGAAGCTGCTCTGGCCGCGGTAGTTCTGTGCGTACAGCGGCTCGAAGCGGATCAGCGCGCGTGCCGCCGCACGCAGGTTGGGCGCTTGCGCGGCGGTGACACCGGCCAGGCCGCTCTGGCTCGGTCGGCTCAGCTGGCCCATGCGCAGGCCGAGGGCGGGGTTGCCGCTCTGCTGGATGGCTGCATGGCCCAGACGCATGTAGCGTGGGATCGACAGGCGTGCGCCCGGTTCGCCCAGGCGCGCGGCGTCCAGCCCGTATTGTTGAAGCAGTGGCTGCGGCGCGATACCGCTTTCCGCGAGAGCGTCGGCGAGGCTGTGGACAAAGCCCACCGACAGATCGCCCAGCCGCATGGTCGGGCGGCTCATAGCCAGAGGTTGATCAGGCGCGCGCCGGGCCCATCGGGTGCCAGCGTGTGGCTGTCGCCGCTGATCACCAGGCTGCGGCCGTCGCTGCCCAGGTCCCACAAGTGGCCGCGCATGAACACGGTGATGCCGGCATGGGCGCCGCTTTCGCCGAGGCGGCCGGCCAGGGCAAGGCGCTCCCAGGCTTGGCCTTCGGTCAGTTCGCCGGGCTTGAGCGTCACATCGCTCGGTGTCGGCGCGCCGTTGTAGCCCTTCCAGGGCTTGCTCCAGTTGCCGTTGCCGGTGAGGAAAGCAGGCACGGCGACGATATCGGGCTTGTTCGTCGCCAACGCCTCGTAGCTCGCCGGGAACCAGCTGTCGGCGCAGACCAGCACGCCCAGGCGTCCGGCCGGGGTCTGCAGGACCTGCAGGTCGTCGGGATCGCCGCCGCGGGTGAAGCCTTTCTCGTCGTCGATGGGGAAGAGTTTGCGCTGCGGCTTGCCCAGCGGCAGGCCGTCGCTACCGAAGACCTGGCTGACGTTGTAGAGGCGGCCGTTGCCGGTACGGATCTGCCCTTCGACGATGCGCGGGTTGGGCAGCACGATGGAGCCGGCGACGATGGTCACGCCGAATTCCTTGGCCAGCCCGCCAAACAGTGTCTGGTAGTCATGTGCCATGTCTACCGCCTTCATGCGGAACAGGGCGTCCGCCATGCGGTCCTCGCCCTTGGCGCCGAGCCAGCCGCGCGCGAGCTTGAGCGGGTTGCTGGCGGCCATCCATTCCATGGCCTCGGTCAGGTGCTCGGTCTGGTAGACCTCGGGCTTCTCGCCAGCGGCCACCAGCCAGGTGCCGATGTGCTCGGGGAACACCACGACGGTACGCGGGTTGATCAGCCCTTCGTCGCGGGCCTTGGCCAGGTAGGCACGGAATTTCAGACGCAGGCGTTCGGCGCTCTGGTAGTCCTGGGTGAACAGCTCCGGCTGTACGCCCAGCAGGTTGCCGCGCTCGGACGGCTGGCCCTGGTTGAGCACCACCTGGCTGCGCAGGTCGGACAGGTAGTGGCCCACCGGGCGACGCTCCGCCCAGCCGGCATAACCGGCGAAGAGGATGACCAGAACGAGGAAGATCAGCTTGCGCATAAAGGACGGGTACTCATGGGGTGCCCCACAGGGTAGGGGCTGCGCCGGGTATTGCCAAGACGGCGTGTCATCTTTGGTCAGTAACTTGTCATTTTCGATCATTGAGCGGCGGGTGCGCGCTGCCTAAAGTCTGCCCCATACCGACCGCGCCCCATGCCTCGCCGTTCCGCAGGCTGAGGGCGCGGCATCATCGTGAATGCCGGAGGAACCATGACCGCCACTTATCCGCACCTGCTCGCGCCGCTGGACCTGGGTTTCACAACCCTGCGCAACCGCACCCTGATGGGCTCCATGCACACCGGCCTGGAAGAGAAGCCCCAGGGCTTCGAGCGCATGGCGGCCTACTTCGCCGAGCGCGCCCGCGGCGGCGTCGGCCTGATGGTCACCGGCGGCATCGGCCCGAACGAAGAAGGTGGCGTCTATTCCGGTGCAGCCAAGCTGAGCACGCCGGAAGAAGCCGAGAAGCACAAGATCGTCACCCAGGCCGTGCACGAGGCGGGCGGCAAGATCTGCATGCAGATCCTCCACGCCGGCCGCTACGCCTACAGCCCCAAGTCCGTCGCGCCCAGTGCCATCCAGGCGCCGATCAACCCGTTCAAGCCGCGCGAGCTGGATGAAGAGGGCATCGAGAAGCAGATCGCCGACTTCGTCAATTGCTCGAGCCTGGCCCAGGTGGCCGGCTATGACGGCGTTGAGATCATGGGTTCGGAAGGCTACTTCATCAATCAGTTCCTCGCCGCCCACACCAACCACCGCACCGACCGTTGGGGTGGCAGCTACGAGAACCGCATGCGCCTGCCGGTGGAAATCGTCCGCCGCGTGCGTGAGGCCGTCGGCCCGAACTTCATCATCATCTATCGCCTGTCGATGCTCGACCTGGTGGAAGGCGGCAGCACCTGGGACGAGATCGTCCTGCTGGCCAAGGCCATCGAGAAGGCTGGCGCGACCATCATCAACACCGGCATCGGCTGGCACGAAGCACGTATCCCGACCATCGCCACCAAGGTGCCGCGCGCGGCCTTCACCAAGGTCACCGCCAAGCTGCGCGGCGAGATCGGTATCCCGCTGGTCACCACCAACCGCATCAACACCCCGGAAGTCGCCGAGCAGGTACTGGCCGAAGGCGATGCCGACATGGTCTCCATGGCCCGTCCGTTCCTCGCCGACCCGGACTTCGTCAACAAGGCTGCCGAAGGTCGCGCCGACGAGATCAATACCTGCATCGGCTGCAACCAGGCGTGCCTGGACCACACCTTCGGCGGCAAGCTGACCAGCTGCCTGGTGAACCCGCGTGCCTGCCACGAGACCGAGCTGAACTACATCCCGACCACCCACGTGAAGAAGATCGCCGTGGTCGGCGCCGGCCCGGCGGGCCTGTCCGCCGCTACCGTGGCGGCCGAGCGTGGCCATGAAGTGACCCTGTTCGACGCCGCCGGTGAGATCGGTGGCCAGTTCAACGTCGCCAAGCGCGTACCGGGCAAGGAAGAGTTCTACGAGACCCTGCGCTACTTCAAGCGCAAGGTGGAAACCACCGGCGTCGACCTGCGCCTGAATACCCGCGTCAGCGTCGACGACCTGGTCAAGGGCGGCTTCGACGAGATCATCCTGGCCACCGGCATCGTGCCGCGCACCCCGGCGATTCCGGGCATCGAGAATGCCAAGGTGATCAGCTACCTGGATGCCATCCTCGAACGCAAGCCGGTGGGCAGGACTGCCGCGGTGATCGGCGCCGGCGGCATCGGCTTCGACGTCTCCGAATACATCACCCATGCCGGCGAATCCACCAGCCTGGACCGCCACGCTTTCTGGCAGGAATGGGGTATCGACGAGAAGCTGGAAGCCCGTGGCGGCATCGCAGGTATCCAGGCGCACCCGCATGCGGCGGCGCGCCAGGTGTTCCTGCTGCAGCGCAAGAAGTCCAAGGTCGGTGACGGCCTGGGCAAGACCACCGGCTGGATCCACCGTACCGGGCTGAAGAACAAGCAGGTGCAGATGCTCAACAGCGTCGAGTACCTCAAGGTCGACAACGACGGCCTGCACATCAGCATCGCCGGCGGCGAACCGCAGGTGCTGCCGGTGGACACCGTGGTTGTCTGCGCCGGCCAGGACCCGCTGCGCGAGCTGCATGACGGCCTGGTCGCTGCCGGCCAGAGCGTGCACCTGATCGGCGGCGCCGACGTGGCTGCCGAGCTGGACGCCAAGCGCGCCATCAACCAGGGCTCGCGCCTCGCTGCCGAGATATGAAGCGCCTGAGACCTGAGCCGGCTGAGATTCAGGTCTCAAAACCGGGCCCGGAAAAGTTCCCTTCCGGGCCCGGATATCCTTTCGAAAATCCAACCGCGTCACAGAATTATCCAACCGGTTAACCGCCCGGCCAGACCACCGGGTCGGGTGCCAACCGAGTCACATTGCCTGCGACATTAATTCCCCTAGACTTGCTCGGATGTCGGGATTTTCCCGCTGTCTGGGTGCTGCATTTCTGACAGACCCTTTTTCCAGACTTCCTCCCGCACGAGCCCAGAGGTCAATCGATGAGCATGCAGAAGAAGCCTCAAATGGTGGAAGCCGTGGTCTTCTTCAATGACCGTGGCGTCTGCAGGGAAATGCTCTACCCCGAATTCGAGGCGCTGCTCGACAACGTCGTGCAGATGCCGGAGTACGCCGATCAGCAGATGCAGCTCGCCTATGTGCTGATCAACCCGCGCCTGCTGGTCAAGGCGGTGGTGTTCTTCTACCTGGACTTCGACGAGAAGGGAGAGGCCGACCGCGGCTGGAACCTGCCGCTGCGCAATCTCGCCGACCGCGCAGGCCGCGGCCCCGACATGGGGGCCGGTCCCATTCGCCTGGCCTGCCGCAGCCAGTGCCCGGTGTCCTGGCATCAGATGCATCTGTGGGACCCGAACCTGGACGCCAGCCAGAATCATCTGGTGCAACTGCGAGAATCGATCAAGCGCAACAACCTTGGCGTGCTGGTGGAAGAAGAACCCGCCGCCGTAGAGCTGGCGCGCCTGCAGATGGCCGACGAGCACCAGTGGTATGCGCCCGCCGAAGAGTCCCGCGAGGAGGCCGAGAAGCTGGCCCGCGCGATGCTCGAGGAGCACCAGCAGAAGACTGCTGAGCTGCTCGGCCAGCATGAGGCCCGCCTTTCCCAGATCGGCCAGCAGCACGAGCAGGAGCTCAGCCGCCTGAAGCTCGGTGCGCAGGAGCAGGTCAAGGTGTTGCAGGCCGAACTCGCTGCGCTGCGCGAAGGCCTCAAGCGCGAGGAAGAGATCAACGCCGGCCTGCGCCGCGAGCTGGATGGCCAGGCCAATGGATTCCAGCGCGGCCGCGAGGAACTGACCGCGCAACTGCGCCATATCGAGCAGAGCGGCCGCGACGAGCTGGAGCAACTGCGCCAGCAGATCGAGGAAGAGTCCCGCACCCGCATGGCCAGCCTGGAGGCTCGCTACAAGGAGCAGATTTCCGTCCGCGATGTCGAGCTGGGCTACCGCAACGAGCTGGACCAGCAGCTGCAGCAGGAGAATCAGCAACTGCGCCAGGAAGCCGAGCGGTTGCGCGAGGAAACCGCCCAGTTGCGCCAGGTTGCCACGCAGCTGCAGCAGGGCGCGGAAGGTCTGCGCCTGGAGCTCGATGCACTGTCGGCCAAGGCGGTAGACGGCTCGGTGCTGGAGCGTCTGGCCGGCCTGGGGGTGATCTTCGTGGTGTACCATCCGGGCGCCGGTCATCTGACCCTGTCGCTGCAGGATGTCGCCCGTTACCAGGAAAACCCCATGGCTTACGCCGCTGCCAAGTGCTTCGTCGCCGAAGACCAGTACCGCAGCTGGCTTGCCCATTACCAGCAACCCGCCTGTGAAGGACGGCTGTCCAACGGCGAGCGCTGCGCCATGCCCATCGACCGCGTGGAAACCCCCGGCCGCTTTGTCGAAGGCGACAGCAACTGCTGTTCCCGGCACAAGACCGCCGGCCGCCTGCGCAGCGTCACTACCGGCTGATCAGGGCGCCTTGCTGTTTCCCGATTGGCGCCCGGAAGCACCGCTGCAACGTATTCACCTGGATTGGCTGGATCGCGCTGGCGTCGAGCTGGCGTTGTTGCGCCTGGATCTGGTGGATTCGCTGGTCTCCGGCAACAAGTGGTTCAAGCTCGCGCCTTACCTCCAGCACGCCGCCGATCTCGGCCTGAACGGTGTGATGACCCTGGGCGGCGCCCATTCCAATCACCTCCACGCGGTCGCGGCGGCCGGTGCACGATTCGGTTTCCAAACCGTGGGATTGCTGCGCGGCGAAGAGCAGGACAACCCGACGGTGGCCGACCTGCGCCGGCTCGGCATGCAGCTCCACTGGCTCGGCTACGGCGGTTATCGCCGGCGCCACGAAGCCGATTTCTGGAGGCCCTGGCGCGAGCGCTATCCTCATTTGCTCGCGGTAGGCGAGGGCGGCGGCGGGCTCCCCGGCGCACAGGGCTGCTCACCCCTGGTCGGGGTGATTCGCCAGCAGCTCGGCGACCTGGGCTGGAAGGACTATCAGCAGCTCTGGGTTGCCTGTGGTACCGGCACGACCCTGGCCGGCCTTGTGCTCGGCGAGCAGGGCGCGCATTGCGTGGTCGGTGCCCTGGCGGTGCCGCCGGGGCATGGCGTTGAAACGCAGGTGCCTGAGTTGCTGAGAGCGGGCGGTGTGCCCGATGCCGGCTACCGTCTGATCGACGCCAGCCGTGGTGGCTTTGCGCGGGTCGACGCGACGCTGGCGCGCTTCATTCTGGCTACCGAGGCGGAGTGCGGCGTACCGTTGGAACCGCTGTACACCGGCAAGCTGCTGTTGGCGCTGCACGATGAGATTGCAGCGGGGCGCATTGACCGTGGTGCTCGTATCGTCGCCGTCCACAGCGGTGGCTTGCAGGGGCGCCGAGCGCTGGACGATAAGCTGACGGCGCTGGCCACTCAGCGCGAATAACCGCTGTGCACCCGCGGCCAGCGGTCACCCACCAGGAACAGGCGCTCCTGCTCCCGCCAGCGCCCTTCGCGGAACTCCATGCGCACCAGCATTTGCGGGAAGCCGTCTTCCGGCAGCTCCTCCAGCCAGGCGGCGAAGCGCTCGGCGCTCCAGCATTCGTCCTCGGCGGCCGGGGAGAGCCAGCCCTTGCGCGACAACGCCTGCCAACCCTGCGGGTGCTGTGCCTGGTAGGCCGGCCAGGCGCGTCGGTGCAGCCAGCGACCACGTTGGTGGTTGTCACTGGCGCCGGTGGGCGGCGGGCAGGGCGTGGGCCAGGAGTAGAACAGATAGCCGCCCAGCCAGAGGCCGGGGGATGGCGTGGCGTCGCTGTGCTCGCGGACCACGGCCAGCCCTTGCGCGGTGGCCGAGAGCGGCAATTGGTGTTGGTAGAAGTGCTCGATCTTGCGCAGCAGATGGTCCTCGGCCCCCGGCCCGAGCCAGGAGTCGGGGCCGTCGTCGCTGGGGCCGAGGTAGAGCTTGATGGCCAGTTCCAGGTGATGCAGCCCGGCGTCGTCTTCCACCAGCAGGTCGAGCTCGCCCAGGGTCTGGCCGTTGTCGCGCACCGGCAGGTTGGCGGCGAGCAGGCGCAGATCCGGTGCGCGCTCCAGGGCGAATTGCCAGAGGCGTTCGTAGTAGCGTCCCAGGCGCTGGTGCGGCGCGGCTTCGAGCTGGGCCAGCAGCTCGCCCGGCGAGTGTTCCTGGCTGCGCAGCCAGTCGGCCAGCAGCCGGGGCTGCGAGTGCCAGCGACTGGCGCTGAGCGGATGGCGCAGGGCGGGGCTGCCAGGTTGCAGCAGGGGCGGGGAGAGCAGCGTCCAGGCGAGGTCGCGGACCTGCGGCTGGCGCAGGTCGATCAGCAGCTCGTCGAGCAGGGCGGTGAAGTCGGTCATGCCCCAAGCCTAGCCGTTATGCCCGCGCTGCGGTTTGCCGCTGCCTGAGCCTTTCGCCCATAATTCCGACATTCGAGTACCCGCAACGCCGTCCGGAGTCCCATGGAACCCTTTCGCAATATCGGCATCATCGGCCGCCTGGGCAGCACCCAGGTCCTGGAAACCATCCGTCGGCTGAAGAAGTTCCTCACCGAGCGCCACCTGCATGTGATCCTCGAGGACACCATCGCCGAGGTCTTGCCGGGCCACGGCCTGCAGACCTGCTCGCGGAAGATCATGGGCGAGATCTGCGACCTGGTGATAGTGGTCGGCGGCGACGGCAGCATGCTCGGCGCCGCGCGCGCCCTGGCACGGCACAAGGTGCCGGTGCTGGGAATCAACCGCGGGAGCCTGGGCTTCCTCACGGATATCCGCCCCGACGAGCTGGAGACCAAGGTCGCCGAAGTGCTCGGCGGCCAGTACATAGTCGAGAGCCGCTTCCTGCTCGATGCGCTGGTGCGCCGGCATGGCGAGTCCATCGGCCAGGGCGACGCGCTGAACGACGTGGTGCTGCACCCCGGCAAGTCCACGCGGATGATCGAATTCGAGCTGTACATCGATGGCCAGTTCGTCTGCAGCCAGAAGGCCGACGGCCTGATCGTCGCCACGCCGACCGGCTCCACTGCCTACGCGCTGTCCGCCGGCGGGCCGATCATGCATCCCAAGCTGGATGCCATCGTGGTCGTGCCGATGTACCCGCATATGCTGTCGAGCCGGCCCATCGTGGTCGACGGCAACAGCGAGCTGAAGATCGTCGTCTCGCCGAACATGCAGATCTACCCGCAGGTTTCCTGTGACGGGCAGAACCACTTCACCTGCGCACCGGGCGACACCGTCACGGTGAGCAAGAAGCCGCAGAAGCTGCGCCTGATCCATCCCATCGACCACAACTACTACGAGGTTTGCCGGACCAAGCTGGGTTGGGGCAGCCGCCTGGGGAGCAGCGAGTGATGGAGCTCGACCCGGCACGCGGCTATGACCTGATCGGCGATATCCACGGCTGCGCGCACACCCTCGATCACCTGCTGGAGCGCCTCGGCTATCGCGCCCAGGGTGGCGTCTGGCGACATGCGCGGCGGCAGGCGCTGTTCCTCGGCGACATCATCGACCGCGGCCCGCGCATCCGCGAGGCGCTGCACCGGGTGCACGACATGGTCGCCGCCGGCGAGGCGCTGTGCATCATGGGCAACCACGAATTCAATGCTCTCGGCTGGTCGACTCCCGCTGCGCCCGGTAGCGGCCGGCAGTACGTGCGCGAACACACGCCACGCCATGCCCGGCTGATCAAGGAGACCCTGGAGCAGTTCGAAGGCCACCCGGCGGACTGGCGTGACTTCCTCGGCTGGTTCCAGGAGATGCCGCTGTTCCTCGATGCCGGGCGCTTCCGCATGGTCCACGCCTGCTGGGATCACGACGTGATCGATACGCTGCGCCAGCAGTTCTCCAGCGGGCGCATCGACGAGGCCTTCCTCAAGGCCAGCGCCGAGCCCGGCAGCTTCGCCCAGCAAGCCTGTGACCGCCTGCTGCGCGGCACCGACATGCGCCTGCCTAACGGCATGACCCTGACCGGCAGCGACGGCTTCACCCGCTCGGCCTTCCGTACCAAGTTCTGGGAAGAAGACCGTGCGCCGGAGACCTACGGCGACATCGTGTTCCAGCCCGACGCGCTGCCCGACGAAGTGGCCAGCGAACGCCTCAGCGAGGAGCAGAAGTCGCGCCTGCTGACCTACGGTGCCGACGAGCCGCTGTTGTTCGTCGGCCACTACTGGCGGCGCGGCACGCCGGCGCCGATCCGCCCGAACCTCGCCTGCCTGGACTACAGCGCGGTGATGTACGGCAAGCTCGCGGCCTACCGGCTGGACGAGGAAACGCGGCTGGACCGCAATAAGTTCGTGTGGGTGGACGTCAAGCGTCCGGAGGGCGATGAGTGAGTGCCATTGAAGCGATGCGGTTGCCGGCGGCAGTCGACCTGGGGGAGTTCGTTGGCCTGCTGCGCCGACTGAACGTGCCGTTCCGGGTCAGTGAGGAGGCCGGCGAACAGGTGCTCTGGGTGCCCAATTCGCAGCTGGCCGAGCAGGTTCGCAGCCTCTACCAGCGCTACCCGCAGGGCGACCCGGAGTTCACCGTGCAGGCCGAACCCCAGCGCCGCGGGCCGGGGTTCGTGCAGCAACTGAAGATGAGCCGGATGACGGCGGCGGTGTTGCTGGTGACCTTCGTGGTTGCGGCTGTCACCCTGCTGGGTACCTCGCCGGAGACGCTGCGCTGGTTCACCTTCCAGAACTTCCAGCTGGTCGGCGAGGATCGCGCGCTGTTCTATCCGCTGTCCGACTCGCTGGCGCAGGGGCAATGGTGGCGCCTGTTCACGCCCATGCTGATCCACTTCGGCTGGCTGCACCTGGCGATGAACGCCATGTGGTACTGGGAGCTGGGGCGGCGCATCGAGTACCGCCAGGGGCCGTGGCTGTTGCTGGGGCTGAGCCTGGGCTTTGGCCTGATCTCCAACGTCGTGCAGTACGGCGTCAGTGGGCCGAGCCTGTTCGGCGGGCTGTCCGGCGTGCTCTACGGGTTGCTGGGGCACTGCTGGATCTTCCAGCGCATGGCGCCGACGCCGGCCTACAACCTGCCCAAGGGCGTGGTGGCGATGATGCTGATCTGGCTGCTGGTGTGCCTCTCGGGCGTGATCGACCTGCTCGGCTTCGGCTCCATCGCCAATGGGGCGCATGTGGGCGGGTTGGTGGCGGGTTGCCTGAGCGGCTTGATCGGTGGACTGCTGGCGCGTCGTCGCGTGGCCTGACCCTGAACCTGTAGGAGCGAGCTTGCTCGCGAACTGCTTAGCTCCGCAGCATCCCGTGGGGCCCGTTCGCGAGCAAGCTCGCTCCTACACAAGAGCAATCACTTACCGCCTGACCTCTGTTCGTGCGCCCGGGCGCTCGGCCCGGTAGAATGCCCGCTTCGTTTTCCCCTGCAGGAGCCGGCCCATGTCGTCCTTCGCCGAAATGATCCAGAACATCACCCCCGAAATCTACGAGAGCCTCAAGCTGGCCGTGGAAATCGGCAAGTGGCCGGACGGCCGCAAACTGTCCCAGGAGCAGAAGGAGCTGTCGCTGCAGGCCATGATCGCCTGGGAGATGGACAACCTGCCCGAGGACCAGCGCACCGGCTACATGGGCCCGCAGGAATGCGCCTCCCACGCTGAGCCGATCCCGAACATGATCTTCTCCTCCAACTCCCTGCACTGATGCAAGAGATTGGACGCGGCGCCCTGGACAAGATGTCGGCGCGCCTGGAAAGCCCCGTGCAGTATGCCTTCCGCCTCGGCGAGGCGCAGGTCCCGGTCAACCCGCTGATCGGCAAGACGGTGCGCCTGGAGTACCTGGGCGAAATCTTCTGCAGCCATTGCGGCCGCAAGACCAAGAAGAGCTTCGCACAGGGCTACTGCTACCCGTGCTTCACCAAGCTGGCGCAATGCGACAGCTGCATCATGAGCCCGGAGAAGTGCCACTTCGAGGACGGTTCCTGCCGTGATCCGGAGTGGGGCGAGCGTTTCTGCATGACCGACCACGTGGTCTACCTGGCCAACTCCTCGGGCGTGAAGGTGGGCATCACCCGCGCCACCCAGGTGCCGACCCGCTGGATCGACCAGGGCGCGCGCCAGGCGCTGCCGATCATGCGCGTGGCGACCCGCCAGCAGTCCGGTTTCGTCGAAGACCTGCTGCGCAGCCAGGTCGCCGACCGCACCAACTGGCGCGCGCTGCTCAAGGGCGAGGCCGAGCCACTGGACCTGGTGGCGATTCGCGAGCAGATCTTCGACGCCTGTGCCGAGGGTATCGTCGGGCTGCAGCAGCGCTTCGGCCTGCAGGCGATCCAGCCGGTGATCGACATGGAGCCCATCGAGATCCGCTATCCGGTGGAGGCCTACCTGGCCAAGATCACCAGCTTCGATCTGGACAAGACGCCGGTGGTCGAGGGTACCCTGCAGGGTATCAAGGGCCAGTACCTGATCTTCGATACCGGCGTGATCAACGTGCGCAAGTTCACCGCGTACCAGTTGGCCATCAGCGCCTGATCGACACCGTATTGAATTTCCGGCTCGTGGCATGCATCTAGGGATAGATGCGTGCGCGACTCGCCCGCTTCGCTCTAGCTCGCTAGAGTCAGTACCAGATTCCTCCGGCCGGCCCACCGCGCCGGCCGCCTGCCAAGGGGCCAAAAGCCATGCGTACCGAGCAACCGAAAGTCATCTACCTCAAGGATTATCAGGCGCCCGAGTACCTGATCGACGAGACCAACCTGACCTTCGAGCTGTACGAGGACCACACTCTGGTCCACGCCCAGCTGGTGATGCGCCGCAACCCGGATCGTGCGGCCGGCGCTCCGGGCGACGGCCTGCCGCCCCTGGTGCTCGACGGCCAGCAGCTGGAGCTGCTGTCGGTGGCGCTGGATGACCAGGCCCTTGAGGCCGGCCAGTACCAGCTCGACGAGAACCACCTGACCCTGCAGCCGACGGCGACGACCTTCACCGTCGACAGCACCGTGCGCATCCACCCGGAAAGCAACACCGCGCTGGAAGGCCTGTACAAGTCCGGCAAGATGTTCTGCACCCAGTGCGAGGCCGAAGGTTTCCGCAAGATCACCTACTACCTCGACCGCCCGGACGTGATGAGCAGCTTCACCACCACGCTGTCGGCCGAGCAGCACCAGTACCCGGTGCTCCTCTCCAACGGCAACCCGGTCGCCAGCGGCTCGGAAGAGGGCGGTCGCCACTGGGCGACCTGGCAGGACCCGTTCAAGAAGCCGGCCTACCTGTTCGCCCTGGTCGCCGGTGATCTCTGGTGTGTGGAAGACCAGTTCACCACCATGAGCGAGCGCGAAGTCACCCTGCGCATCTATGTCGAGCCGGAGAACATCGACAAGTGCCAGCACGCCATGGACAGCCTGAAGAACTCCATGCGCTGGGACGAGAAGGTCTACGGGCGCGAGTACGACCTGGATATCTTCATGATCGTCGCGGTCAACGACTTCAACATGGGCGCCATGGAGAACAAGGGCCTCAACATCTTCAACTCCAGCTGCGTGCTGGCCAAGGCCGAGACCGCCACTGACGCTGCGCACCAGCGGGTCGAAGGCGTGGTCGCCCACGAATACTTCCACAACTGGTCGGGTAACCGCGTGACCTGCCGCGACTGGTTCCAGCTGTCGCTCAAGGAAGGCTTCACCGTATTCCGCGACAGCGAGTTCTCCGCTGACATGAACTCGCGCACCGTCAAGCGCGTCGAGGACGTGGCCTTCCTCCGTACCAATCAGTTCGCCGAGGACGCCGGCCCGATGGCGCACCCGGTGCGCCCGGATTCCTTCATCGAGATTTCCAACTTCTACACCCTGACCGTCTACGAGAAGGGTTCGGAAGTGGTGCGCATGATCCACACCCTGCTGGGCGCCGATGGCTTCCGCAAGGGTACCGACCTGTACTTCGAGCGCCACGACGGCCAGGCCGTGACCTGCGACGATTTCGTCAAGGCCATGGAAGACGCCAACGGCGTCGACCTGACCCAGTTCAAGCGCTGGTACAGCCAGTCCGGTACTCCGCGCCTGGCGGTGGAGGAGAGCTATGACGCCGCCGCGCAGAGCTACACCCTGACCTTCCGCCAGAGCTGCCCGGCGACGCCAGGGCAGAGCGAGAAGCTGCCCTTCGTCATCCCGGTGCAGATGGGCCTGATCGACAAGCTGGGCAACGCCCTGTCGCTGCGCCTCAAGGGCGAAGAGCACGCCCACGGCAGCGACCGTGTGCTGCAGGTGACCGAGGCGGAGCAGTCCTTCACCTTCGTCGGCCTCGCCGAGAAGCCGCTGCCGTCGCTGCTGCGTGGTTTCTCCGCGCCGGTGAAGCTGAGCTTCCCCTACGACCGCGACCAACTGATGTTCCTCATGCAGTTTGATGAGGACGGCTTCAATCGCTGGGAAGCCGGCCAGCAGTTGTCCGTGCAGGTCCTGCAGGAATTGATCGGCCAGCACCAGCGTGGCGAGAAGCTGGTACTCGACCAGCGTCTGATCGCCGCCTTCCGCACCTTGCTGCTGGACACCGGCCTGGACCAGGCCATGGTCGCCGAGATGCTCTCGCTGCCCAGCGAGGCCTACCTCACCGAGATCAGCGAAGTGGCTGATGTCGAGGCGATCCACGCGGCCCGTGAGTTCGCCCGCCAGCAGATCGGCGCGGCGCTGCACGAACAGTTGTGGGAGCGTTACCAGGCCAACCGCACGCAGTCCCGCGAGACCGCCTACGTTGCCGAGGCCTCGCACATTGCCCGCCGCAGCCTGCAGAACATCGCGCTGTCCTACCTGATCCAGAGCGGCAAGGCCGAAGTGCTCGCCGCCTGCCAGGAGCAGTACAAGGATTGCGACAACATGACTGAGCGCCTGACCGCGCTGGCGGTGCTGGTCAATTCTTCCTTCGAGAAGGAGAAGGCCGAGGCGCTGGCGATGTTCGCCGACTACTTCAAGGATGACCCGCTGGTGATGGACCAGTGGTTCAGCGTCCAGGCCGGCTGCACCCTGCCGGGCGGGCTGGAGCGCGTGCAGGCGCTGATGAGCCATCCGGCGTTCACCCTGAAGAATCCGAACAAGATCCGCGCCCTGATCGGCGCCTTCGCCAACCAGAACGCGATCAACTTCCACCGCGCGGATGGCGCCGGCTACCGCTTCCTCGCGGACCAGATCATCACCCTCAACGCACTCAACCCGCAGATCGCCTCGCGCCTGCTCACGCCGCTGACCCGCTGGCGCAAGTACGCGCCCGAGCGCCAGGCGCTGATGAAGGCCGAGCTGGAACGCATCCTGGCGTCGGGCGAGCTGTCCAGCGATGTCTACGAAGTGGTGAGCAAGAGCCTCGCGTAATACACCCGCCGCGCCCCGTTCCAGGGGTGCATGCCGCAGTCGAAAAGGTGTTACCAACTTTTGTTGGTAACACCTTTTTGTTACCTATCGAAATTAATCGATATCGTTCTTATCGCTGTGCGGTATTGGGCAGAAATGTCCGAAGTGTCTGCGTCGCGCCTTCAGGGGCGGATTGCGCCAGGGGTGGGAGCAAATGGCGCAATCGGTCCGTGAATTTGATCAGTGAATGACCAGTCACAAAAAGTAGCGGGCTGATTCTTTATTTTTTGTAAGCAGAACGGGATACAAACGTGCTCTTGGCATTGGGGTTGCACCGGCGGACCCCGCTTAGCCTTTGCCCGTCCATTGGGTCGGGAGGCGTGTCGAGCACCTTGGGGGAGTTTCCTTCAGATCGACGACAACAAGGCCGTGGAATAACGGCTGACAAGGCGTACCGCGCACTGGCGGCGCCGCTAAAGAATGATCAGTCCATGGAGTGAGTCCTAATGGAAATCCCAGTTCGCAAGCCTGTCTTGCGTTATGCGCCTGCTCGTGCCGGTTTCGCCCTGGCCGGCATCCTGCCCCTGCTGATGTCTGCCCAGGCAACGGCGGTCGAGTTCAGCTTCCTCGATAACGAAGTCACCGGCTCGCTGGACAGCACCGTGTCCTACGGCGCCCTGTGGCGCGTGCAAGGCCAGGACAAGACCAACAACGACATCAACGGCAACGACGGCAACCGCAACTTCGACACTGGCCTGGTTTCCGAGGTGTACAAGATCACTTCCGACCTGGAAGCGACCTACAAGAACTACGGCCTGTTCGTGCGTGGCTCGGCTTTCTATGACACCCAGATCATGGACAAGCGCAACGACTACTACGACAACAACCACCCGGCGCAACCGAGCCAGACCTATCCGAACAGCGATCGCTTCACCAGCGAGACCCGCGACGCCGCCGGCAACCGCGCCGAGATCCTCGATGCCTACGTCTATGGCAACTGGGACGTGGCCGATCACCCGCTGACCGCGCGCCTGGGTCGTCAGGTATTCAACTGGGGCGAAGGCATCTTCTACCGCGGTGGCGTGAACACCACCAACCCGGTGGACGCCGCCAAGTTCCGCCTGCCGGGCTCGGAGCTGAAGGAAGTGCTGATGCCGGTGGAGGCCGCGAGCTTCAACATCGGCCTGACCGACAACCTGTCGATGGACGCCTTCTACCAGTGGAACTGGAAAGAGACCCGCATCGACCCGGTCGGCACCTTCTTCTCCGAGACCGACCTGTTCGCCGATGGCGGCAACACTGCCTACACCACCGTGGGCGCGCTTTCCAACCCGCTGTTCCAGAGCCTCTACCCGCAGCTTTCCGCAGCCCATGTGGGCGGCCTGCAGGGTACTCAGTACCTGGACTCCAACGGTGTGTTCAAGGTCGCCAATGTCGGCAAGGACATCAACGCCAAGAACGATGGTCAGTTCGGTGTGGCCTTCCACTACGTGGCTGAAGAACTGAACTCCACCGAGTTCGGCTTCTACTTCGTCAACTACCACTCCAAAGAGCCGACCATCTACGCCGACCTGAACAGCGACTACGCTGGCGTGGATCTCGACCAGCTCGCCGGCGTTGGTGGCTTCACCTCCTACGACCAGTTGGTAAGCGCCGCAGGCAGCGGCAATGCCATGGCCGGCCAGGTGTTGAGCCTGGTCAACGGTGCGACCTCCGTGGACGTCGCCAACCAGGTCAACGCCCGCCGTGAATATGTGGAAAACATCCGCATGTACGGCTTCAGCTTCAACACCACCGTGGGCGACGCCTCGGTGTTCGGTGAGCTGGCCTACCGCCCGAACCTGCCGATCGGCATCGCCACCACCAACGACCTGCTCGGCGACCTGCTGGTCCAGGCCCCGGCGCTGGCCAGCGGCAAGACCGTGAACATCGGCGGCGGTGATGTCTCGATTCGCGACCAGATCCACAACTACGAGCGCGTCGAGGCCTTCAACACCTCGCTGGGTACCATCTACAACTTCGGCCCGTCGCTGTCCTTCGACTCGCTGATGGGCGTGGCGGAACTGGCCTCCGAGCACCTGCGCGGCAGCGACCTGAAGTACACCGCCTACGACGGCAGCACCCGTTACTACTCCGGCCGTGGCAACGGCGCCTACATCTCCGGCTACGACCGCGACGATCAGGTGAACAAGAACGCCTACGGCTACACCCTGCTGCTGTCGGGTACCTGGAACGACGTCTTCGCCGGCGTGAACATCTCGCCCTACGCCGTCTACAAGGACGACTTCGAAGGCAACTCCTACCAGACCGGCAACTTCATCGAAGGCCGCAAGGCCTACACCCTGGGCGTCAAGGCTACCTACCTGAACGCCCTGGAAGCCGAACTGCAGTACACCGAGTTCTACGGCGCCGGGCAGAACAACGCCAGCCGCGACCGCGACAACGTCGGCTTCAACGTCAAGTACTCCTTCTAACGACAAGCTCGCGTCGGCCCACATGGGCCGGCGCGTGAACTTCACGGAGAATCACCATGCGCAACATGCGTACCCTGGTCGGCGCCGCAGTGGCCCTGGCCCTGTCCGCCGGCAGCGCCCTGGCGGCGGTTTCCCCGCAGGACGCGGCCAAGCTGCAGTCGAGCCTGACCCCGCTGGGCGCGGAAAAGGCCGGCAACGCCGCCGGCACCATTCCGGCCTGGACCGGTGGCATCACCCAGGCACCGGCCGGCTACAAGCCGGGCCAGCACCACATCGACCCGTTCGCCGCCGACAAGCCGCTGTACACCATCACCAAGGCCAACCTTGACCAGTACAAGGCCAACCTGACTCCGGGCACCCTGGCGCTGTTCGCCACCTACCCGGACACCTTCCAGATGCCGGTGTACCCGAGCCGCCGCAGCGGTTCGGCGCCGCAGTGGGTGTATGACAACACCCTGAAGAACGCCACCAGCGCCAAGCTGGCCGAAGGCGGCAACGGCTTCGTCGATGCCTTCGGCGGCATCCCGTTCCCGATCCCGCAGAGCGGCGTGGAAGCGGTGTGGAACCACATCGCTCGCTACCGCGGCACCTACGTCGTGCGTCGCGCGTCCGAAGTGGCTGTGCAGCGCAACGGCGACTACTCGCTGGTGACCTCGCAGCAGGAAGCACTGTTCAAGTACTACATCCAGGGCAAGAGCTTCGCCGACCTGAACAACCTGCTGTTCTACTACCTGTCGTTCACCAAGAGCCCGGCTCGCCTGGCCGGTGGTGCCGCACTGGTCCACGAGACCCTCGATCAGGTGAAGGAGCCGCGTCAGGCCTGGGGCTACAACGCCGGCCAGCGCCGCGTGCGCCGTGCGCCGAACCTGGCCTACGACACCCCGATCGCCGCCGCCGACGGCCTGCGTACCGCCGACGACACCGACATGTTCAACGGCTCGCCGGACCGCTACGACTGGAAGCTGATCGGCAAGAAGGAAATGTACATCCCGTACAACAACTACAAGGTTTCCAGCCCTGAGGTTAAGTACAAGGATCTGCTGACCCCCAACCACCTGAACCCGAAATACACCCGCTATGAACTGCACCGCGTGTGGATCGTGGAAGGCACCCTGAAGCCGGGCGCACGCCACATCTATTCCAAGCGCGTACTGTTCCTCGACGAGGACAGCTGGGGCGCCGCCGAAGTCGACCAGTACGACGGTCGCGGCGAACTGTGGCGCGTATCGCTGGCGTACCTGAAGAACTACTACGAGCTGCCCACCACCTGGACTGCTCTGGATACCTTCCACGACCTGCAGGCGCGTCGCTACCACGTACAGAACCTGGACAACGAAGAGCCGACCACCATCGACTTCAGCCAGGCCGTACCGGACGACTCCTACTTCAGCCCGTCCGCACTGCGTCGCCGCGGCACCCGCTGAGTTCGCTTCGTGCGTGAAAGAGCCCGCCCCATGGCGGGCTTTTTCATGTGCGGAGGAAAAGTCGCCAGGACTTATAGGACCGAGGGGGGACCTCCAGTCCTTGCTCGCGAACGCATCAACCGCCAGCGCTGGAGATGGGCGGGTTCACGAGCAAGCTCGCTCCTACAGACAGAGCTCCGCCTTGGCGGGGCTTTTTTATGCCTGCGCGAAAGCGTGAGGGCCTGAAAGTGTTACCGCTCCACCCGCGGGAAGCCGCCACCCGCGCGCCTTTCGGGCGAGATGGCAAAATGCACTCATCCTTTCGAGTGAGGCGCCCGGGGCTTAACAAAAGATAACGTGCCGTTAATTGTCAGCCCCGGAAAAGGCTGGCTATATAGCTCCAAACTACATACCGCCTGCATAAGAAAAAGAGGTAAAGGCATATGCGTGAGCCCCTGTGGCGCACTTCGAGCGAGCAGCCCGTATCGGGAGTGCGAAGCTCCTTCCCGATGTCGCGCAAGTCGATTTCCCTGCTCGGCGCGTTTTCCTTCCTGATGATGTCCCTGGCTCCGCTGCATGCTGTTGCCGCAACGGACGCCGCCAGTGATTCCAACTCGATCATGTCCGCCAAGGCCTCCAGCAGCTTGCTGCTGAGCATCGCCCATGCCGGCAAGCGGCTGGTCGCGGTGGGAGACCACGGGCACATCCTCTATTCCGACGACGCAGGCAAGAGCTGGACCCAGGCCACCGTGCCGACCCGCCAGCTGCTGACCTCGGTATTCTTCGTCAACGACAAGAAGGGCTGGGCCGTCGGCCACGACGCCCAGGTCCTGGCCACCACCGATGGCGGCACCACCTGGGTGCGCCAGTTCGAGGACCTCAAGCGCGAAGCGCCGCTGCTGGACATCTGGTTCCAGGACGAGAACCACGGTGTGGCCGTGGGCGCCTATGGCGCGCTGCTGGAAACCACCGATGGCGGCAAGAGCTGGGAAGACGTCAGTGATCGCCTGGACAACGAAGACCAGTACCACCTCAACGCCATCACGGCGGTGAAGGATTCTGGCCTGTTCGTGGTCGGCGAGGCGGGCAGCATGTTCCGCTCCAAGGACTGGGGCCAGACCTGGGAAAAACTCCAGGGCCCCTACGAGGGCTCGCTGTTCGGCGCCACCGGCACCACCCAGGCCGGCACCGTCCTGGCCTACGGCCTGCGCGGCCACCTGTTCCGTTCCACCGATTTCGGCAGCACCTGGCAGCAGGTCAGCCTGCCCACCGCCAATGGCGGCGAGCTGGAGTTCGGCCTCTCCGAAGGCAGCCTGCTGGATGACGGCACCATCGTCGTCGTCGGCCACGGCGGCAGCGTGCTGGAGAGCAAGGACGACGGCGTCAGCTTCAGCGTCGTCAACCGTCCGGATCGCCTGTCCCTCGCGGGCGTGAGCGCTGCCGGCAATGGCAACCTGGTGCTGGTCGGCCAGGGCGGTATCCACCTGGCTTCGGCGACCGGCGCCGAGCTGACAGAACAACAATAAGCCGGGGAGCCGCAATGAACGCTCTGAACAAGCATCAACAGGACAAGGCGACTTTCCTGGAACGCATCATCTTCACCCACCGGCCGTTCGTGATCATCGCGTGCCTGCTGGTGACCGTCTTCCTCGCCTGGTCGGCCACGCAAGTGCGCCCGTCCACCAGCTTCGAGAAGATGATCCCGCTGCAGCACCCGTTCATCCAGAACATGCTGGAGCACCGCAACGACCTGGCCAACCTCGGCAACACCGTGCGCATCTCGGTGGAAGCGGTGAACGGCGACATCTTCACCAAGGAATACATGGAGACGCTGCGGCAGATCCATGACGAGGTCTTCTACATCCCCGGCGTCGACCGCTCCGGCATGAAGTCGCTGTGGAGCCCGAGCGTACGCTGGACCGAAGTGACCGAGGAAGGCTTCGCCGGCGGCGAGGTTATCCCGCAGACCTACGACGGTTCCGCCAAGGCTCTGGACCTGCTGCGCAACAACGTGCTCAAGTCCGGCCAGATCGGCCGCCTGGTGGCCAACAACTTCAAGTCGAGCATCGTCGACGTGCCGCTGCTGGAGGTCTACCCGGACCCGAAGGACCAGGGCAAGCTGATGAAGCTGGACTACCGCCAGTTCTCCCATGAGCTGGAAGAGAAGATCCGCGACAAGTACCAGCTGCAGAACCCCAACGTGAAGATCCACATCACCGGCTTCGCCAAGAAGGTCGGTGACCTGATCGACGGCCTGCTGATGGTGGTCGGCTTCTTCGGCATCTGCTTCGTCATCACCCTGGTGCTGCTGCTGTGGTTCACCAAGTGCGTGCGCTCCACCATCGCCGTGCTGTCCACCACCCTGGTGGCGGTGATCTGGCAGTTGGGCCTGCTGCATATCATCGGCTTCGGGCTGGACCCGTATTCGATGCTGGTGCCGTTCCTGATCTTCGCCATCGGTATTTCCCACGGCGTGCAGAAGATCAACGGTATCGCCCTGCAGTCCAGTGACGCGGAAACCCCGCTGCTGGCCGCTCGCCGCACCTTCCGCCAACTGTTCCTGCCGGGCATGATCGCCATCCTCGCGGACGCCGTCGGCTTCATCACCTTGCTGGTGATCGACATCGGCGTGATCCGCGAACTGGCCATCGGCGCGTCCATCGGCGTGGCGGTGATCGTGTTCACCAACCTGATCCTGCTGCCGGTCGCCATCTCCTACATCGGCATCAGCAAGAAGGCGGTGCAGCGCAGCAAGGAAGACGCCGTGCGCGACCATCCCTTCTGGCGCGCGCTGTCCAACTTCGCCAGCCCGTCCGTGGCGCCGATCTCCGTGGTCATCGCACTGGCGATGTTCGCCGGCGGCATGTGGCAGGGCCATCACCTGAAGATCGGTGACCTTGACCAGGGCGCGCCGGAGCTGCGTCCGGACTCGCGCTACAACCTGGACAACGACTTCATCATCCGCAACTACTCGACCAGCTCCGACGTGCTGGTGGTGATGGTGGCGTCCGAGGCCGAAGGCTGCTCCACCCACAAGACCCTGTCCGCCATCGATGAGCTGGCCTGGCGCCTGGAGAACACCCAGGGCGTGCAGTCGGCCATCTCCCTGGTCACCGTCTCCAAGCAGATGATCAAGGGCATGAACGAAGGCAACCTGAAGTGGGAGTCGCTGTCGCGCAACCAGGACGTGCTGAACAACTCCATCAGCCGCGCCGAAGGCCTGTTCAACAGCAACTGCTCGCTGGCGCCCCTGCTGGTGTTCCTCAACGACCACAAGGCCGAGACTCTCGATCGCGCCGTGGCCGTCGTGCAGGACTTCGCCAAGGCCAACGAGAAGGACGACCTGAAGTTCAAGCTCGCCGCCGGTAACGCCGGTATCGAGGCCGCCACCAACGACGTGATCAAGCACTCGGAACTGACCATCCTGATCCTGGTGTACATCTGCGTGGCGGTGATGTGCCTGATCACCTTCCGCTCCTTCGCCGCGACCCTGTGCATCGTGCTGCCGCTGATCCTCACCTCGGTGCTGGGCAACGCGCTGATGGCTACCCTGGGCATCGGCGTGAAGGTAGCGACCCTGCCGGTGATCGCGCTGGGCGTGGGTATCGGCGTGGACTACGGCATCTACATCTACACCCGCCTGGAGTCCTTCCTGCGCCAGGGCCTGTCCCTGCAGGAGGCCTACTACGAGACGCTGAAGTCCACGGGTAAAGCCGTGCTGTTCACCGGCCTGTGCCTGGCCATCGGCGTGGCTACCTGGATCTTCTCGGCGATCAAGTTCCAGGCCGACATGGGCCTGATGCTGACCTTCATGCTCCTCTGGAACATGTTCGGCGCCCTCTGGCTGCTGCCGGCGCTGGCGCGCTTCCTGATCAACCCGGAGAAGGTGCGTCAGAAGAAGGCTTCGATCCTGGTTCACTGATCGACGCTCGAGCAATAAAAAACGCGGCCCTCGGGCCGCGTTTTTTTATGCTCTTCGTAGGAGCGAGTTTGCTTGCGAATCAACGTCCGCGAGGGGGCTGTTCGCGAGCAAGCTCGCTCCTACAGACAGGGCGGATCACGGCAGGATGGCGAAGACCCGCGCCGGGAAGCCTGTGCCTTGGGCGATCTTCGGGAAGCTCACCACCGCCAGCGCGCCGGCCTCGGGCACCTTGTCGAGGTTGGCGAGCAATTCGATCTGGTAGTGGTTGGTGCCCAGGATGTACGACTCCAGCGAATAGTCGTCCTTGCTGGTGGCGACGCCGGGATCGGTATCCGTGGTCTCGTGGCCGGACGCAGTGATCTTGCGCGTCTCGTAGAGGTACACCAGCGCCTCCTTGCTCCAGCCCGGATAGTGCGCGACACCCTTGGCGTCCTGGTTCTGCATCTTCGCCTGGTCCGGCCAGCGCTGGGACCAGTCGGTGCGCAGCGCCGCGAAGGAGCCTTGCGGTACCGGGCCATGCTTGGCTTCCCAGGCCTTCACATCGGCCAGGGTCAGCACGTAGTCGGGGTTCTTCGCCACCTGCTCGTGGATATCGAACACCACCAGCGGCAGGAACTGCTCCTTCACGTCGAGTTGATCGACGCTGCGCAGGCCCTTGTGGAAGTGCACCGGCGGATCGACGTGGGTGCCCCACTGGCCAACGTGGCTGTACAGCTCCACCTGGAAACCGTCCTTGTCCACGGTGTAGAGCGTCGTGCGGCCCATGGGCTCGAAGCCTTTCCAGTGCGGTGTATTGCTGTCGAACGAGTGGGTCAGGTCGACCCAGTCGTGCTGCCTGAGGCTGGCGTAGGTGTCCCACAGGCCCGCCTGGGCGGCCTGGGCCGACTGGACGAGAAGCGGTAGCAGGGCGACGGCGAAGAACAGGGCGGGGCGGCGTTGCATGGGTCTGATTCCTTGACGGGGATGGGAGAGAACGCCTTATCTTTCTCCATCGCTTGTCCAATCATCCAATTCTGAATTCTGCTGTTCTTATTCCAAAACTTATAAGGAGCCATCATGTCCTTTCAATTGATCGAGTACGCCGACGCCAGCCCTGACGTCCGCGCCGTCTACGACGACATCATGGCGACCCGCAGGGTCGACTGGGTGAACAACTTCTGGAAGGCCCTGGCCAATCACCCGCAGACGCTCAAGCGCACCTGGGAAAGTCTCAAGGAGGTGATGGGGCCGGGTCAGCTCGATCCGCTGGTGAAGGAGTTGATCTACGTTGCCGTCAGCGTCACCAACAACTGCAACTACTGCATCGGCTCCCACGGCGCGGCGGCGCGCAAGGCCGGGATGGACGACGCCATGCTCGGCGAGCTGATGGCCGTGGTGGCCATGGCCAACGAGACCAACCGCCTTGCCATTGGCTATCAGGTGCCGCTGGACGATGTGTTCAAGGGGGCGGTGATGGAGCACAGCGGCAGTTGAGATTGTTCGCGAAGCTCGCTCCTACCAAAAGCGCACCGGCGCGTGCCTGTAGGAGCGAGCTTGCTCGCGAACCCAGGCCGGCGATGGATGCTCAGGGTACTGGTGCCGACAACCGCTGCATCGCCTTCACCGGTGTGCCATCGCTCCAGCGCCCCATGGACAGCTGCGCCGGCCCACCGCCCAGCGCGTAATCGCGGTCCTGGCCGTAGAAGGCCGCATCGCACAATGCATCGAACAGCTTCCACGGCCCGAACCAGTCCATCGCATCGGTCGCCAGGGCGTTGTGGGCTGAGGGTTGCCCTTGTTTCAGACGCTGCTTCACGCGCTCCTGCACGCGGTTGAGCAACCAGCTGGAAGAGTCGCTGGGTGGGTAGCGCGGATCGAAGCGCGGTGCAGTCGGCGCCGCATGGTTGGCCAGCAGGGGCGGGCTGCCGTGGCGGTCGCTGCGCAGCAGGAGCAGGTCCTTGTTGCGCGGCGCGACCTGGGTGCTTTCCGAGTAGATGCGCTGAGCGTCATCGCAGGCAACGCGCTCGTCCTCATCACCGCAAAGCGCCAGCAGCAAGGTGCCGGCGGGGATATTGGCCAGCGGTTCCAGTGGCACCTGGCGCCAGCGTGGGCCACTGCTCTTGCCCGGCTCCACCGCCATCAGCGCACGCGGCTCCGGTATGCCCAGCCGTTGCCAGGAGGCGGCGAGTCCGCTGGCGATCAGGCCACCCGCCGAATGGCCGACGTAGGCGACGTGC
The DNA here is from genome assembly GCF_001672555.2 of Pseudomonas sp. AU11447. Classification (NCBI taxonomy): domain Bacteria; kingdom Pseudomonadati; phylum Pseudomonadota; class Gammaproteobacteria; order Pseudomonadales; family Pseudomonadaceae; genus Pseudomonas; species Pseudomonas sp. AU11447. The sequence goes on from NZ_LZDG02000052.1 coordinate 25,478, forward strand.
TCCAGCTCCGGCTTCACTCCCAGCTTGCCTGCCTGCAGATCGGCGATGGCGCGGCGCACGGAGTCGGCTGCGTTGGGCAGGAACTCCGCCGCTGGCGTCTTCAGCGTCGCCTGGTAGCGCGGGTAGATGAGGATGGCGCCACGCCGGACGATGTGCTCGATCCAGGCGCGATAGAGGTCCGGCTGCATGACGCTCCAGCCGTGGGTGAAGACCACCACAGGCGCGCTGGCGGGGGCGGGCCGCTCCGGAGTGAACACCCAGTATTCGTTGCCCTCGGCCGAGAAGTGCCACTGATGCACGTCGGCATGGGCGTAATTCGAACCGCCGGGGCCCTGCAACGGCTGGGTCGGTGGCAGGGCCTCGGCTGCCTGCAGCGGGCCGGCCACCAGGAGGTTACAGATCAGCAGCAGGCCGGCGGCCAGCGCCGGAATCAGCCGGTGGGCGGGCATGGACGCACCTCTGGCGGGGATGCCACCAGCATAGCCGTCAGCGCGGATAGAGCGGCGGCAGGCTGCTGGCCTCCGGCGCCGGCGGTGCGTCCGGGTCGGCACCGGGAAGGGTGCGGATGGCGCGCCAGAGGTCTTCGCCCTGCCAGTTGCGTCCGCCTTCGCTGTCGCTGTAGAGCGCACCGTTGAGGCCATCCAGCGCATCGGACAACGGCACGAAGCGCGCTGCCATGTCGGCCAGGGTTTCCGGTTGTTGCCGGGCCCAGGCGTCCAGCGCCTGGCGGGTGGCATGCGAGTCGTTGGCCTGGCAGGCGCGGCGCAATTCATCCAGCAGGGTGCGGGTGCTCGGGCCGGCCTGCGCCACGCGAATGACCGCCGGCTGGCTGCGGGCGCGCCACCACAAGGCGAAACCGAGCAGGGTGGTCAGGCTGAGCAGCGCGCAGGCGAGCTGCCAGGGCCAGAGCAGCGTGTCGCTGACTGCTGCTTCGCTGGGGGCTGCGGGGACCTCGGTGTGTTCTTCCAGTTGCGCATTGGCGGCGACTTGCAGCGTGCGCGCCGGCAGGCTGGTGCGCTCGACCCGGCGCTCCTGGGTATTCCACCAGACCACCTCCACCGGCGGCAGCTCGACCGGGCCGGCCTTGTCGGCGATCAGCGCTTCGCGTTCCTCGCGGCTGCCGATCATGCCCTGGTCACTGCTTTCGTTGGCCAGCTGCGGCTGGTCCGGGTAATGGCGCAGGCCTTCGGGCAGGGTGACCGGCAGCGGCGGCAACTGGGCGCCGGACAGGCCTTCCACGCGCAGCATGATGTTGCGGGTCAGCGATTCGCCGGCCTTGGCTTCCTCGGGCTGCGGGCTCCAGGTCTCGCTCAGGCTGAGCGAGCGTGCCGGCAGCCAGGGTGCGTCCTTCGGGTAGTCCGCGGGCTTGGGGTCGATCTGCAACGGGATGCTCGGCGAGGTGACCAGCACCTGCTTGCCCGGCTGCGGGCCGAACGGGTTGTAGTCATCGTCGTTGCGGCGCTGGGCAACCTGAGTGGCCTTGAAGGTCTGGCCGGGGATCTCCAGGGTGCCGCTCTTCTGCGGGAAGATCGCGTAGCGCACTTCGATCACGCCATGGCGAACGCCGTTGATGTCCTTCTCGTAGGTGCGCGGCTCGCCCAGTTGCTCGACGCGGGCGTCGTTCATGCGCAGCGGGCTGAGGCTGCTGTCGTCGTACAACGACACCGAGTGGTAGATGCGCAGGGTGAGGATGACCTGGGCCTGCACCCAGCTTTCCTCGCGGTCGACGCTGGCGTCGATGAACACCGGCGCGAGCTTCTGTCCCTCGGCGCTGTCTTCGGCCTTGAGCACATCGAGGCTGATCGGCTCGCTGGCGTTGCCGCCCAGGTGGATCGGCGGGATTTCCACCTTGCCTTCGCTGCGTGGCTGCAGGGTGATGATCCAGCGCGTGGTGGCCTGGGCCTTGCCGTTGAGCGTGGTGAGGCGGTTGACCTGGCGGGTGCCCAGGACCACGAAGTGCTCATCCAGCGGTTTCAGGTCGGGCTTGCCGAACAGCGTCGGGTCATCGGACTCCAGCGTCAGCTCGACGCTCTCGCCCTGGTTCAGGCGCGCACGGTCGACGCTGGCGGTGAAGCTGGCCTCGGCGCGGAAGGCGGCGAGGCAGAGCAGGGTCAGGCAGATCAGCCTTTTCATGGGTTGGGTTCCTGGCGCTGCTGCTGTTGCTGGTACCAGAACTTGCGACGCAACAGTTCGGACGGATCGTCGGGAATCTGCCGCAGCCACTGTTCCAGGGCCTGACGGCGCTCGTCTCCCAGTGGACCGGCATCTTCCGGGTTGGTTTCCTGATCTTCGCGAACGTCGCCGTCGGGCTTGTCGGCCTGGCTGGCAGTGGGTTTGTCGGCTTCCTGCGATGGGTTCTTCGCCGCGGGTGCCGGTTGCGAGTCACGCTCGCTGGCGTTGTCTTCCTCGTGCTGCTGATCCTGAGGCTGGGCGGCCTGGGGATCGCTGCTCTGCCCGGCGTCGTGGTTTTCTTCGGGAGGCTGGTCGGTGCCGTCGCCGGGCGGATTGTCCTTGCGTTGGCGCAAGAGGTCTTCGAGGAGGGCTTTGTTGCGCTTGGCGGCCTCCAGGTCGGGGTTGCGTTCAAGTGCCTGGTCGTAGGCGTCGATCGCGGCTTCCAGCTCGTTCTGTTTCGCCAGGGCGTTGCCGCGGTTGTAGTGGTCGGCGGCCTCGTCACCCTGGGCGAAGGCCTGGGCGGCGTCGACATAATCGCCGGCTCGATACAGGGCGAGCCCCTTCCAGCGGAAGTCAGCGAAGCGCTCGGCCGCCTCGGCCGGCTTGCCGGCGTCGAGCAGGCGCTGGCCCTGCTGGTCGGGGCGCAACCAGAGATCGTTCAACTCGAAGGCGTTGGCGTCCTGCGGCGGCGCCCAGAGCAGCGGCAGCAACAGCGGCAGGCTGAACAGCCAGCCGCGCCGCCCGGCACAGGCGGCGAGCAGGAGCAGTGGCAACAGCAGCCAGTAGCCCTGGTCGGCCCAGCGCTGCAGGCGTAGCAGTGCATCTTCCTCGCTGACCTGCAGGCCCTGGGTGTTATCCAGCAGGCCGAGGGAGCGCAGGTCGCCGCTGCTGGCGCGCAGACGCTGGAAGCGGCCGCCCATGTCGGTGGCGAAGACGCGCAGCCCATTCTCGTCCAGGCGTGGCACCAGGATGTTGCCCTGGTCGTCCTTGAGGAAGGTGCCGTCTTCCTGGGCGATGGGTGCGCCGCCGGGCGTGCCTACGGCGAGCAGTAGCAGGTCCTTGCCCTTGCCCTTGAGCGCCTGGCGAATGCCCTGGCGTTCGCGGGCGTCCAGTGCACTGGTGAGCAGCAGGATACGGCCGTTGCCCTCGGCGCCGTTGTCGAGCAGGCGTCGCGCCTGGGCGACGGCAAGGTCGGCGCGCTGGCCGGGCTCGGGCATGATCGAGGGTTTGAGGGCGTCGAGCAGGTTGCGTGCGGTGCCCAGGTCATTGGACAGCGGCACCAGCGTGTGGGCGCTGCCGGCGTAGACGACGATGGCGGTCTGCGCGTCGCTGCGTGCCTGCAGGAGGTCGAGCAGCTTGCGCCGGGCCTGTTCCAGGCGCGTCGGCTTGAGGTCGGTGGCGAGCATCTGCGGTGTGAGTTCCAGCACCACCACCAGCGGGTCGCTGCGCTCCATGGTCGGTTGCTCCACCTGCTGCCAGCTCGGGCCGAGCAGGGCAAGCACCGCCAGCAGCCAGGCGATGCCCAGGTAGATCCACGGGCGGCGTTCATGACGGCCGTTGCCGCCGACCAGCAGCCAGGGGTGGAAGGCCTGGGGCAGCAGCAGCTGCCAGCGGCCGGCGCGGCGCTCACGGTGCCAGAGTTTCCACAGCAGCCAGCCGAGCGGCAGCAGCAGGATCAGCCACAGCGGGTGCAGCAGGTGCGGCCAAAGGTTGCTCATGGCCGGCGCTCCTTCTGCAGGCGCGCCATCCAGGCCGGCCAGCGCCAGTCCTCGGGCGGCCACAGCGTGCCCACCACCAGCGCTGCGCTGATCAGCAGTGCCAGTAGCAGCGGCCAGCGGTACAGCGCAATGGCCGGGCGCGCCTGGGTTGGCTTCTGTTCCACCGGCTCGAGCCGGTCGAGGCTGTCGGAGATACGCTGCAACTCTTCGCCATTGCGTGCGCGGAAGTACTCGCCGCCGGTGCTTTCGGCGATGGCCTTGAGCGCCGGCTCGTCCAGGTCCAACCCCGGGTTGAGACCGAACAGTCCGGCGACGCCGCCCTGCTTGGGATCGGCGCCGATGCCGATGGTGTAGACCTTCACGTGCTCCTCGGCGGCCAGGCGTGCGGCGGTCTGCGGGGATATCTCGCCGGCGGTGTTGGCGCCATCGGTGATCAGCACCAGCACGCGGCTTTCGGCCGGGCGCTGGCGCAGGCGCTTGACCGCCAGGCCGATGGCATCGCCCAGGGCGGTGTCCTTGCCGGCGATGCCGATCAGCGCTTCGTCCAGCCAGATGCGCACGGTGTGGCGGTCGAAGGTCAGCGGCGCCTGCAGGTAGGCGCGAGTGCCGAACAGGATCAGCCCGACGCGGTCACCCCGGCGACCTTCGATGAAATCACCGAACAGTTTCTGCACGGCGTGCAGGCGGCTGACTTCCGCGCCGTCCCAGGTCATGTCGGCGTAGTCCATGGAGCCGGAGACATCCACCGCTACCAGCAGGTCGCGGCCGGTGGCGGGGATCGGCAGTGGCTCGCCGACCCACTGCGGGCGCGCCGCGGCCAGCAGCAGGCAGAGCCAGAGCAGGGCGAAGGGCGCCTGCTGGCGCCAGGCCGGCAAGCGCGCGCGGGCACGGCGGCCGGCGAGCCCTTCGAGTTCCTTGAGGAAGCTGACCTTGAGCGCCGCCTCGCCATTGTCGGCCGGCGGCAGGATGAAGCGCATCACCCAGGGCAGCGGGGCGAGCAGGAATACCCACGGCCAGGCGAGCTCAAACATGCTTGCGCACCCAGGTTTCCACGGCGGCGGCAAGGCCGTCGATGGCCTTGTCGTCCAGCTTGCACTCGGCGCGGTAGCCCCCTTCCACCAGGATCATCCAGCGGGTCAGGCCGGCGGCCGGGCAACGGGTGTCGAGGAAGGCCAGCCAGGCACGGCCGCTCAGGGTATGGCTGTGGCTGTCCGGCCAGCGGGCGCGCGACAGGCGTTTGAGCAGGCCATTGAGCGATTGCAGCCAGGGCCCGGCCGGCGCGCGGTCATAGGGGCGCGGCAGGCGCTTGAGTTCTTCCAGGGCGGCTTCGCGCAGCGGGTCCAGCGGGGCTTCCGTGACCACCTTGGCCTTGCGCCTGGGCAGCCAGCGCTGGCGATTGCGCCACAGCAGCCAGAGCAATAGCGGCAGCAGCGCGGCGAGCAGCCACCAGCCCGGTGCCGGGGGCCACCAGGGCACTGGCGCCGGTTCGATCAGCGGTTGCAGTTGGTCGAGGGGATTCATTTGGCATAACCCGGCTGATGCTGTTCCAGCAGGTTGCGCAGCTGCTCCACCAGTTCTTCCTGGGTGGTCAGCGGCAGCAGCGGCACACCAAGGCGCAACGCAAGGCGCTGCCAGCGCTCGCGGCGGGCCTCGCCGAGGGCGCGGTAGGCCAGGCGCTGCTCGTCGATATGGGTGTCCAGTTCCAGTTGTGCCTGGCCCTCGGCGAACCTCAGCAATCCGGCAGCGGGCAGGGCGTGGTCGAGCGGGTCGGATACCGGCAGCATCACCAGGTCGGTGTGCCGCGCCAGCAGGGACAATTGTTGCTCGGCCACGTCGCTGAGCGCGCGCTCGTCGCACATCACCATGATCAGGCTGCCGGGACGCAGCACCTCGCGGGCGCGGCGCAGGGCCATGCCGAAACCGTCGCCAGTGTGGCTGAGGTTGGAGCCGGCGAGCAGGGCGTTGTTGGCGCGCACGATCAGGTTGAACAACTGCAGCAGGCTCTGTTTGCTGCGCCGCGGCTTGATCTCGTGGCATTCGCTGTCGGTGAACACCAGCCCGCCGATGCGGTCGTTGTGTGCCAGCGCGGCCCAGCCGACGAAGGCCGCGGCACGGGCGGCGAGCACGGACTTGAACGACTGCCCGGAGCCGAAGAACATCCGCGCGCTCTGTTCCACCAGGACGTACACCGGGCGCTCGCGCTCTTCATGGAACAGCTTGGTGTGCGGCTCCTGGGTGCGCGCGGTGACGCGCCAGTCGATGGTGCGCACGTCGTCGCCGGCCTGGTACACGCGCACCTGGTCGAAGTCCACGCCACGGCCGCGCAGGCGCGAGTGGTGCAGGCCGATCAACGGGCTGCGCCGCGAGGGCGTGGAAAACAGCTGGACTTCGTGCAGGCGGTGACGGATCTCGATCAGCTCGCCAAGGGAAATCGCGACGCCAGGCGCCAGGACATTGTGCATGTCAGGCGACGGCGACTACGTCGAGGATGCGCTGGACCACGCGGTCCTGGTCGATCCCGGCAGCTTCCGCCTCGAAGGTGAGGATCAGGCGGTGGCGTAGCACATCGAAGAGCATCGCCTGGATGTCCTCGGGGCTGACGAAGTCGCGGCCGGCCAGCCAGGCGTGGGCACGCGCGCAACGGTCCAGCGCGATGGAGCCCCGCGGGCTGGCGCCGTAGGACAGCCATTCGGCCAGCTCGGCGTCGTACTTGGCTGGGGTGCGCGTGGCCATGATCAGCTGGACCAGGTATTCCTCCACGGCGTCGGCCATGTACAGGCCAAGGATTTCATGGCGCGCGGCGAAGATGGCTTCCTGGGTGACCCGGCGCTCGGGCTTGGTTTCGCCATTCAGCGCTTCGCCTCGGGCCTGCTGGAGGATGCGGCGCTCCACGGAGGCTTCCGGATAGCCGATCTTCACGTGCATCAGGAAGCGGTCGAGCTGGGCCTCGGGCAGCGGGTAGGTGCCTTCCTGCTCGATGGGGTTCTGCGTAGCCATCACCAGGAACAGCGGTGGCAGGTCGTAGGTGCTGCGGCCCACGCTGACCTGGCGCTCGGCCATGGCTTCGAGCAGCGCGGACTGCACCTTGGCCGGCGCGCGGTTGATTTCGTCGGCCAGCACCAGGTGGTGGAAGATCGGCCCCTGCTGGAACACGAAGCTGCCGTTCTCCGGCCGATAGATCTCGGTGCCGGTGATGTCCGCCGGGAGCAGGTCGGGGGTGAACTGGATGCGGTGGAACTCGGCCTCCAGGCCTTCGGCCAGGTCCTTGATCGCCTTGGTCTTGGCCAGGCCCGGCGCGCCTTCCACCAGCAGGTGGCCGTCGGCGATCAGGGCGATGAGCAGCCGCTCGATGAGCTTTTCCTGGCCGAGGATCTGGCTGGAGAGATACTGGCGCAGTGCAAGGAGCGACTCACGATGTTCCATCGCGTGGATTTCCTGGACGAAGGGTGGGGCTGTCGGGCCGCCTACTTTACTGCATCGGCCGTCACTCTTGCAGCGCTGCGCTTCGAGCCTTGTGCGGCGCTAGTGGTTCCTGAGTTGCCCGGCCGCCGGGCAGCGGGGTCAGCAGGCGCAGGGAAGTATTGGGGTTGAGCTGGCGGCGCATGTCGCGTGCGCCGCCGTGGACCACTGCGAAGCGGTAGACCCAGGCGACCAGGCGCGGCATGCCGGCGTCCAGCAGCATGCGGTGGAACAGCTCGTCCGCCTCGGCCTTGGTCACCGGGGCGACATTGAGGAACTGATAGAGCGCGTCATGTACCAGGCTGGCGTGGTGCGCCACCGGCCAGAACATCACGCGCTCCTGCTGCTGGCCGTGGCGCAGGCACTGCACGCTTTCCAGGTGCTCCCACCAGTCCGGCGTGCCAAGGGTCGCCATCCAGAAGAACGGCACTTTCGGCGAGCAGCCGTCCCAGGCATAGGTACGGGTGCAGCCGAAGTCGTAGCTCACGGTGCCGGCGTTCAGATCGACATGGGCGGGGCCGGGATTGATGACGATGCGCCCGTCGTGCACCACCAGCCATTCGCTATAGAAGTAGCGGCCTCTGAACAGCGGATCTTCGCGGACCAGCGGGAAATCGATGTAGTTGATCCACGGGCCGTTGCGGTCGCGGCTGCAGAAACCCCACTCGTCCACCGAGCGTTCCCGCGCAGCCTGCACCCGGCGCAGGCGTTCGTCCCGGCCAACGATGCGCGGCAGCAGCACGCCGAGATAGACCGGGACCGCGCCGATCAGCAGCGGCCGCACGGCTTCATCGAGGAACAGCCAGGCCAGCACGAGCAGCGCCGCGCCCAGCAGGGTGACCAGCAGGTTGTCCAGATGGCGCAGCAGCGGGCGGCGCAGGGGAGGGTGGCGTTGCATGGCGTCCGTTCCAGGCGAGGGACCGCCATGATAGCGCTTTGATATTTCCTCGGGCAGTTGCGGAACGATCGTGCCGCAAATTCTGTCGTTTCCCCAGAGCGTGGTGGCTGCATGCCGTTGAACGAATATGTCGCAGCCCCGTAAGCCAGCGGCGGCCCAGTCCCGATAAGCTCGGTGGGATCGGTGACCGCCCGGTCGGGGCTGTCAATCGAGGGTCACACTGCCCGGCTATACCTGTGGCCCGACACAAGACGATATGCGTTCTACGCTCAATCCAATAATTCGAGCCCAGCGGAGTAACAACATGGCGTTCTTCACCGCAGCCAGCAAAGCCGACTTCCAGCAACAACTGAAAGCGGCCCTGGCGCAGCACGTTGACGACAAGGGTCTGCCACAAGTGGCCCTGTTCGCCGAGCAGTTCTTCGGCTTCATCTCCCTCGACGAATTGACCCAGCGCAGGCTGTCCGATCTGGTCGGCTGCACCTTGTCTTCCTGGCGCCTGTTGGAACGCTTCAACCCCGCCCAGCCGGAAGTGGCGGTGTACAACCCCGACTATGAAAAGCACGGCTGGCAGTCGACCCACACCGCCGTGCAGGTACTGCACCCGGACCAGCCGTTCCTGGTCGACTCGGTGCGCATGGAGCTGAACCGCCGCGGCTACAGCATCCACACCCTGCAGACCAACGTGCTCAGCGTGCGCCGCAATGCCAAGGGCGAGTTGCTGGAGATCCTGCCCAAGAACAGCACCGGCAAGGACGTGCACCAGGAATCGCTGATGTACCTGGAAATCGACCGCGTCTCCCAGACCGGCGAACTGCGCACCCTGGAGAAGGCCCTGCTGGAAGTGCTCGGCGAAGTCCGCCTGGCGGTCGCCGACTTCCCGGCCATGCGCAGCAAGGCCGAGGAGCTGCTGGCCTGGCTGGGCAAGTCCAAGGTCAAGGCCCGCGCGGAAGAGACCGCCGAAGTGCGTGCCTTCCTCGAATGGCTGCTGGACAACCACTTCACCTTCCTCGGCTATGAAGAATTCACCGTGCAGGAGGAGGCCGATGGCGGCCACCTGGTGTACGACGACAAGGCTTTCCTCGGCCTGACCAAGCTGCTGCGCGCCGGCCTTAACAAGGAAGACCTGCACATCGAGGACTACGCGGTGGCCTACCTGCGCGAGCCGGTGCTGCTGTCCTTCGCCAAGGCCTCCCAGCCCAGCCGCGTGCACCGCCCAGCCTACCCGGACTACGTATCGATCCGCGAGATCGATGCCAAGGGCAAGGTCGTCCGCGAGTTCCGCTTCCTCGGCCTGTACACCTCGGCTGTCTACGCCGAGAGCGTGTTCGACATCCCGTTCATCCGTGGCAAGGTCGCTGCCGTCCTGAAGAACTCCGGCTTCGACAGCAAGGCGCACCTGGGCAAGGAACTGGCGCAGATTCTTGAAGTGCTGCCCCGTGACGACCTGTTCCAGACCCCGGTGGACGAGCTGTACAACACCGCCATGTCCATCGTGCAGATCCAGGAACGCAACAAGATCCGCCTGTTCCTGCGCAAGGACCCGTACGGCCGTTTCGCCTACTGCCTGGCCTACGTGCCGCGCGACATCTATTCCACCGAAACGCGGATGAAGATCCAGCAGGTGCTGATGGAGCGCCTGAAGGCCAGCGACTGCGAGTTCTGGACCTTCTTCTCCGAATCCACCCTGGCCCGCGTGCAGTTCATCCTGCGCGTCGACCCGAAGGTGCGCATCGACGTCGATGCCGCCCAGCTGGAGCAGGAAGCCATCCAGGCCTGCCGCTCCTGGCAGGACGACTACGCCGCGCTGGTACTGGAGAACTTCGGCGAAGGGCAGGGCAACAACCTGCTGGAGGACTTCCCCAAAGGCTTCCCGGCCGGCTACCGCGAGCGCTTCGCCCCGCACTTCGCCGTGGTGGACCTGCAGCACCTGTCCAGCCTGGGCGACAGCCGCCCGCTGGTGATGAGCTTCTACCAGCCGCTGGCCCAGGGTGAGCAGCAGCTGCATTGCAAGCTCTACCACGCCGACACGCCGCTGGCGCTGTCGGACGTCCTGCCGATCCTGGAGAACCTCGGCCTGCGCGTGCTCGGCGAATTCCCCTACCGCCTGCGCCACACCAACGGCCGCGAGTACTGGATCCACGACTTCGCCTTCACTTACGCCGAGGGCCTGGACGTCAACATCCAGGAACTCAACGAGACCCTGCAGGACGCCTTCGTCCACATCGTCAACGGCGATGCGGAGAACGACGCCTTCAACCGTCTGGTGCTGACCGCCGGCCTGCCGTGGCGCGACGTGGCCCTGCTGCGCGCCTACGCGCGCTATCTCAAGCAGATTCGCCTGGGCTTCGACCTGGGCTACATCGCCAGCGCGCTGAACGCCCACGTGGACATCGCCCGCGAACTGGTGCGCCTGTTCAAGACCCGTTTCTACCTGGCCCGCAAGCTCACCGCCGAGGACCTTGAAGACAAGCAGCAGAAGCTGGAACAGGCGATTCTCGCGGCCTTGGACAACGTCCAGGTGCTCAACGAGGACCGAATCCTGCGTCGCTACCTCGACCTGATCAAGGCGACCCTGCGCACCAACTTCTACCAGCCCGACGCCGCCGGGCAGAACAAGAGCTACTTCAGCTTCAAGTTCAACCCCAAGGCCATCCCGGAAATCCCGCGCCCCACGCCCAAGTTCGAAATCTTCGTCTACTGCCCGCGCGTGGAAGGTGTGCACCTGCGCTTCGGCGACGTAGCCCGTGGCGGCCTGCGCTGGTCCGACCGCGAGGAGGACTACCGCACCGAAGTGCTGGGCCTGGTGAAGGCGCAGCAGGTGAAGAACGCGGTGATCGTGCCCACCGGCGCCAAGGGCGGCTTCATCCCGCGCCGCCTGCCGCTGGGTGGTTCGCGCGATGAGATCCAGGCCGAGGCCATCGCCTGCTACCGCATCTTCATCTCCGGCCTGCTGGACATCACTGACAACCTGAAGGAAGGCAACGTCGTGCCGCCGGCCAACGTGGTCCGCCACGACCCGGACGATCCCTACCTGGTGGTGGCGGCGGACAAGGGCACCGCGACCTTCTCCGACATCGCCAACGGCATCTCCGCCGACTACAACTTCTGGCTCGGCGACGCCTTCGCCTCCGGCGGCTCCGCCGGCTACGACCACAAGGGCATGGGCATCACCGCCCGTGGCGGCTGGGTTTCGGTGCAGCGCCACTTCCGCGAACGCGGCATCGATGTGCAGAAGGACAGCGTCACCGTCATCGGCATCGGCGACATGGCTGGCGACGTGTTCGGCAACGGTTTGCTGATGTCGGACAAGCTGCAGATGGTCGCGGCCTTCAACCATATGCACATCTTCCTTGACCCCAATCCGGACCCGGCGGCGAGCTTCGCCGAGCGCCAGCGGCTGTTCAACCTGCCGCGCTCCAGCTGGGCCGACTACGACGCCTCGCTGATCTCCGCCGGCGGCGGCATCTTCCTGCGCAGCGCCAAGAGCATCACCCTGACGCCGGAAGTGCGCGCGCGCTTCGACATCGATGCCGAGCGCCTGACCCCCACCGAACTGATCCACGCGCTGCTCAAGGCGCCGGTGGACCTGCTGTGGAACGGCGGCATCGGCACCTACGTGAAATCCAGCGATGAAACCCATGCCGACGTCGGCGACAAGGCCAACGATGGCCTGCGCGTGGACGGCTGCGACCTGCGGGTGAAAGTGGTGGGCGAGGGCGGCAACCTCGGCATGACGCAACTGGCGCGGGTCGAATTCGGCCTCAATGGAGGCGCGTGCAACACCGACTTCATTGACAACGCCGGTGGTGTGGATTGCTCCGACCACGAGGTGAACATCAAGATCCTGCTCAACGAGGTGGTGACCGCCGGGGACATGACCAGCAAGCAGCGCAACAAGCTGCTGGCGGAAATGACCGACCAGGTGTCCGACCTGGTGCTGGGCAACAACTACAAGCAGACCCAGGCGTTGTCCCTGGCCGAGCGCCGTGCCCGCGAGCGCATCGCCGAGTACAAGCGCCTGATGAGCGACCTGGAAGGCCGTGGCAAGCTCGACCGCGCGCTGGAATTCCTGCCTACCGACGAGGGGCTCGCCGAACGCATCGCCGCCGGCCAGGGCCTGACTCGCGCGGAACTGTCCGTGCTGATTTCCTACAGCAAGATCGATCTGAAGGAGCAGCTGCTGGGCTCGCTGGTGCCGGATGACGACTACCTGACCCGCGACATGGAAACGGCCTTCCCGCAGACCCTGGTCGACACCTTCGGCCCGGCCATGCGCAGGCACCGCCTGAAGCGCGAGATCGTCAGCACGCAGATCGCCAACGACCTGATCAACCACATGGGCATTACCTTCGTGCAGCGCCTGAAGGAGTCCACCGGCATGACGCCGGCGAACGTGGCAGGTGCCTATGTGATCGTGCGCGATGTCTTCCACCTGCCGCACTGGTTCCGCCAGATCGAGGCGCTGGACTACCAGGTGCCGGCCGAAGTGCAGCTGACCCTGATGGACGAGCTGATGCGCCTGGGCCGTCGCGCGACGCGCTGGTTCCTGCGCAGCCGCCGCAACGAGCAGGATGCTGCCCGTGACGTGGCGCATTTCGGTCCGCGCATCGCCGCCCTTGGCCTGAAGCTCAACGAACTGCTCGAAGGACCGACCCGCGAGCTGTGGCAGGCGCGTTACCAGGCCTATGTCGACGCCGGTGTGCCGGAGCTGCTGGCACGCATGGTCGCCGGCACCAGTCACCTCTACACCCTGCTGCCGATCGTCGAAGCAGCCGACGTCACCGGCCGCGACCCGGCCGACGTGGCGCGCGCCTACTTCGCCCTGGGCAGCGAGCTGGAACTGACCTGGTACCTGCAGCAGCTCAGCTCCCTGCCGGTGGAGAACAACTGGCAGGCGCTGGCCCGCGAGGCCTTCCGCGACGACCTGGACTGGCAGCAACGGGCGATCACCGTCTCCGTGTTGCAGATGCAGGACGGCCCGGCGGAAATCGACGCGCGCGTGGCACTCTGGCTGGAACAGCACGCCCCGATGGTCGCCCGCTGGCGCGCCATGCTCGTCGAGCTGCGTGCTTCCACCAGCACGGACTACGCCATGTACGCCGTGGCCAACCGCGAGCTGCTCGACCTGGCGCAGAGCAACCAGCAGGGCGTGTGCCCTGTGTGATGCTCAAGCCTGATTGACCTTTTGATGCTCCAGCCCCGCCAAGTGCGGGGCTTTTTTTACCGTGATCGACAGGCCAGCCTGCACGGAGACGGGGCATGTTCGCGAGCAAGCTTGCTCCTGCCAGGAGCGCTGCTCAGCTGGATTGTAGGAGCGAGCTTGCTCGCGAACAGTTCAGACGGAGTGGCGAGGCCTTCGCCTACGTTGCGGGGCTTGGCAAAGCAGGCCACCCGAAGGGGAGAGACCGGCCCTGCGCGCACGCCAAGGCAGCGCAGACACTCCCAATCAGAAGAGCAGAAAGCAAGGCCGACAGGGCTGGCCTCCAGGAGCGCCTCGCAGAGGCAATCAGAAAAAGGGGGCGACGTGAAATCAGCTGCCGCTCCGCCCATCCTCGTGCGGCTCGGTCAGAGCCCGGCGGTACTTGGCGTACAGCTCATCGGACATGTTGCTGGTCCCCAGCATCTTCAGCGCGAAGGACTTCACCTGTTCGTTGCTGTAGGGCTCCTGCTGCGGCGCGGGCTGACTGGCGCAACCCACCAGCCACAGGGGCAGGGTCAGGGAGAGAAGGGCGAGGGCACGGTTCATGGTTTCACACGCAGGCTGGTTCGGGATGGTTGTCAGGCTATCAACCGCTCGAGGTGAGCAGAAATCATCCCGTTCGATAGTGGGTATCGTTTCTGGCAACTTCGGACGCTTTCGTCTGACGGAAAGTTCCCTACCTGCGGTGTTTTAGGGCGAATGCAGATATGCTTTCCGGCTGTTCATCTCTCTTCAGGACTCCCTCATGAAAGCGCAACTCGTCGAACTCCTCACGCTGATCAGCTCCGGCTGCCTGGCGGAGGAAGAGATCCAGCAGATCGCCGACGAGGCCTCGCAGGCCTATGCCGATCCTGCCGCCTTCCTCGCAGCCAATGCCGACATCAACTACGACGACAGCTTCCCCATCCCCCTGGGTGAATGGGTCGTGGTCGGCAGCCTGCCGGAAATCGTGCTGTTCATGGGTGACAGCTACGAGGAGCTGTTCGGCGAGATCCGCGCCTCCTTCGACCCCAGCGTCAACTTCGTGCTGCAGGCCAAGCAATTGCGCAAGGCCGAGCCGCTGGCGGCGCTGAATCGCATCCAGACCCAGCTCGGTGCGCTGTACCCGGAAAAGGGCGGGTACGTGCTGGTGGACTTCAGCGAGCCGCTGGATACCGAACTGCAGTGTGTGCTGGTGTATCGAAACGATCTGGAGCGCGTCATGGCACTCTGCGTGGAAGTCGGCATTCCCGCCATGCCGGCGTTGCAGGCCGCCCAGGAAGCCGATCAGGACTGATCCGGCTCGGTCATCAGGAGCAGGGCGGCCAGGTCCACCAGGGTTTGGCCGCCGATACAGCGCGAGGGGAGGTCTCCTTGCTCGATCCAGCGTTGCACAATGGCTTGGCGGTCGCCCAGGCCGATCAGCTGTGCAAAGCGCTGCGGCGTCACGTAATAGCCACCCGCGTGCAAGTCCGGGGTGAATCCTCTTCCCTGCTTCATATAGTGTCCCGCACCATCATGCCCCTTGATCCACGGGCTTGCGCCTCGGTCTGGATAGCCAATTTATCCTAGTAGTTGGGGTGTTTTTCGAGGCCTTCGCAGTCTCGGAGATGGACGACACATGATTAAGAAACGTTTCCTGTTCACCGCAGGAGAGAGACTACGGGCGCTGCGCTCACTGACGGGGCTGTCGCGCCGCGCCTTCGCTGAGACAGTCGGCATGAAGGCCAAGGATGTGGAGAACATCGAGTACGGCAACCAGCGCATGCGGGACCTGGACTTCCAGAAGGTCTGCAGCGTGTACCCGGATTTCAGCCGCTGGATCACCTATGAAGGACCGATCGATCCGGCCGAGGTGAGCTGGAAGGTGGAAGACTCCGCCCAGCGGGCAGCGGTCTACCTGGTGAAGCGCAACCCTCAGCTGTTGGCGACGGCGGGTCTCAGTCTGGAAGAGTGGCAGGCCAGGCATCACGCAATGCTGGAAAGCCTGGACGAAGAAGAGCGCCAGCTCCGCGAGGACGCACCTGAGGTGTGATGCCGAGGGTCAGCTTTTGTTGCCGACGTTGCGCAGGTACGTGATCACATCCGGTGCCCCGGCCTCTTGCAGTCCTTGGCCGAAGGCATCCGACGCCGGATTGTCCCTGGGCAGCAGGAGGCTCTCCGGGGTTTCCGAGTTGAACAGGCCGAAGCGCGCGTAGGGCATGCCGGTTTCCAGCAGCAACTCCATGAAGGCTGCGTCGCTCCAGGCCCTCGACGGCATGGCCAGCATGTGGAAGTCGCGCTGCAGTTCATCCAGGACAGCAGCCTGTAACGCGAAACGCTGGATTCGCGCGGGCAGGACGATCTCCAGCCCGCGGCGGCGGGCATAGACCACTGCGTTGGCCAGTTCGCAGGGGTGATTGTCGTCGTCCCAGAACAGACGCTCGCCGTGCCATCCGGCGCTGCGTAACTGCAGTTGCGCCTTGCGCTCGAAACCGGGCAGGGCGACGCCCAGTACCTTGGTGAAATCGTTGTAGCTGATGATGCGCACCTTGCGGCACTGCTCGCAGTTGGAAAGCTCCTCCAGCCCTGCAAGCGGGCTGTCGACGAGGCCACGGCAGCACAGGCCGTCGATGCTGCGCATGTCGACTGCGGGACGTTCCTCTTGGCGGCTGCTTACCAGGCGCTTGAGTACGGCATGGATGCGCGCCTTGTCCTCCTGAACGGGGCCGGAGAGCGCTCCGCGCGGCAGGTCGATCAGCCGGTACAGTGGCGGCCCGGACTGCCAGCCGAGGCCGGCGGGCCAGTTGGGTAGCGGTTCGAAGGGCAGGGACAGGCTCCGGCTGCGTTCGACGATGTTCCGTCCATCGGCGTTGCCGATGCCCAGGCGTTGGGCAAGGGCAGCCAGCCGACTGGTCACGCTGCGGGGGCGAGGTGGTTGACTCATGGACGACGCAAGACTCCCGATGGCCGATTGGTCAGTGCAGGAAGCGCCGGGCCGGATGCGCGGCGTATTGCCCTAAGCATAGAAAACCCTGGCGCCGTTGGGCGCATGCGTTGTGGCAAAATTCTTTCCTTCACTTCCGGGAGGCCTCCATGGCTTGCGTTGTGCTGGATATTTCTCTGTCGGCGGATCGGCTGCAGGCGCTCTATCGCGGGCATGCCAACCGGGTACAGGTACGTAGCCGCGATGGCCGGCAGGTCAACCTGCCTGCTCATCACCTGCGTCCATTCGTCACTCACTCCGGAGTGCACGGCAGCTTCGAGCTGGAATTCGATGATTCCGGGCGGCTGCTGGCGCTGCGTCGCCTCGCCTGAGCGAGGGCAGGCTGGCTATAATAGCGCCCCATTTTGCCGACCGATGCCCGACCATGTACAGCCTGGCCCGCGAGCTCCTGTTCAAGCTCTCCCCGGAAACCTCCCATGAATTGTCCATCGACCTGATCGGTGCCGGTGGCCGCCTGGGCCTCAATGGCCTGCTGACGCAGGCGCCCAGCAGCCTGCCGGTGAAGGTGATGGGCCTGGAGTTCGCCAACCCCGTGGGGCTGGCTGCCGGCCTGGACAAGAACGGCGATGCCATCGATGGCTTCGCCCAGCTGGGCTTTGGTTTCGTCGAGATCGGCACCGTCACCCCGCGTCCGCAGCCGGGCAACCCCAAGCCGCGCATCTTCCGCCTGCCGCAAGCCACCGCGATCATCAACCGCATGGGCTTCAACAACCATGGCGTCGATCATCTGATCGAGCGGGTCAAGGCGGCGAAGTACAAGGGCGTGCTGGGCATCAACATCGGCAAGAACTTCGATACCCCGGTCGAGCGTGCGGTGGACGACTACCTGATCTGCCTGGACAAGGTCTACGCCCACGCCAGCTATGTCACGGTCAACGTCAGCTCGCCGAACACCCCCGGCCTGCGCAGCCTGCAGTTCGGCGATTCGCTCAAGCAGCTGCTCGAGGCATTGCGCCAGCGCCAGGAAGACCTGGCCGTGCAGCATGGCCGTCGCGTGCCCCTGGCGATCAAGATCGCCCCGGACATGAGCGATGAGGAAACCGCGATGGTTGCCGCTGCGCTGATCGAGTCGGGCATGGATGCGGTGATCGCCACCAACACCACCCTGGGCCGCGAAGGTGTCGAGCACCTGCCGTTCGGCAACGAGGCGGGCGGCTTGTCGGGCGCTCCGGTGCGCGAGAAGAGTACGCACATCGTCAAGGTACTGGCCGGCGAACTGGGTGGCCGCCTGCCGATCATCGCGGCCGGCGGTATTACCGAAGGCGCGCATGCAGCGGATAAGATCGCTGCGGGGGCGAGCCTGGTGCAGATCTATTCCGGCTTCATCTACAAGGGCCCGGCGCTGATTCGCGAGGCAGTGGACGCTATTGCTGCGGCCAAGCGGGCGTAAGGACAGGTAGCAGAAATAAGTAGGGCTCCTTTCGGAGCCCTTGGGCTTGCGCCCTTTTCCGCCCGGATGGGGCGGCTTGGGGAAGTCGTGGGTGACCCTGGATTCAGCCTGTTGCGTGCTGCAATTGGTTCACTCGTTGAATACCGGCGGCGCCGGTCAAACCATCCCAGTTGTCACCGCGGCCCTCACGCCAGCCGTTGAGCCAGGATTGCCGGGTAGTGGGATGGGTAAACGGACAGAGGTCGCGAGATTTTCCAGTAATGCCGTGCTGATAACCGCGCAAAAAGGCTCTTTCCAACGGATCACGCTTAAGTCTTCTCATAGGGTGTAGCCCTCACTTGTTGACTGTTATGTCCCGTTGGCCCCCCAGGGAGGCCGGGCGGAATGTTCCGCCAAATGGGGCGCATTGCCGGCGTGACGCGCCCCGCCCGACACCATTGCGGTGAAGGATTACCCCGAGTTCTATCGAAAGGTTCCGGGGCTGTGAATGACCAATTTGTCATAAGGACGTAACTCTTATGGGTTCAAGCCATAAGGTTCGCCCGGTTTGCAAAATGCCAGTACGGCATAACCCGCCAGGGGCGGGAGCTTGCCGAGGATCAAGAGGAATGTGTGTCTAATTGAGACCATCTCTCGTTCCGACGAGTGGGATGACTTTCTGCGACGCGAGGCCGCAGGTCGGTTCGCCGGTCCATCCCTGAAAATGAATACACGGGTCGCCTTGGTCGAATAAAAAGGTGGCCGACAAGGCCGTAAGCGGCTTTGCTGAAAGGGCTGCGGCCCGGGAATTATTTGCATGGCGGATTTGCACGATCTCTTCCTCACCTGCCCGAAAGGGCTCGATGGCCTGTTGCTGGAGGAAGCCCAGGCGCTCGGGCTGACCGAGGCGCGTGCCCAGGTTTCGGCCATTCGTGGCAAGGGCGACCTGGAGACGGCCTACCGTCTGTGTCTCTGGTCGCGCCTGGCCAACCGTGTGCTGCTGGTGCTGTCGCGCTTCCCGGTGAGCAATGCCGAAGACCTCTACCTGGGCGTCAACGCCGTACCCTGGAGCGATCACCTCGAGGCCGACGGCAGCCTGGCGGTGGAGTTCAGCGGCAAGGGCTCGGGCATCGACAACACCCACTTCGGTGCGCTGAAGGTCAAGGACGCCATCGTCGATAACCTGCGCGCCGAGTTCGGCAAGCGTCCGACGGTGGACAAGGTCAATCCGGATATCCGCGTGCACCTGCACCTGGATCGTGGCCAGGCGGTACTGTCGCTGGACCTCTCCGGCCACAGCCTGCACCAGCGCGGCTATCGCCTGCAGCAAGGCGCCGCGCCGCTGAAGGAAAACCTCGCCGCAGCGGTGCTGATCCGCGCCGGTTGGCCGAAGATCGCCGCTGAAGGCGGCGCACTGTCCGACCCGATGTGCGGCGTCGGTACCTTCCTCATCGAGGCCGGCCTGATTGCCGCTGATGTGGCGCCGAACCTCAAGCGCGAGCGCTGGGGTTTCAGCAACTGGCTGGGCCATGTGCCGGCAATCTGGAAGAAGCTGATCGACGAGGCTCAGCAGCGCGCCGACGTCGGCCTGGCGAAGACCCCGCTGTGGATTCGTGGCTATGAAGCCGATCCTCGCCTGATCCAGCCGGCGCGCAACAACATCGAGCGCTCGGGGCTGGCTGAGTGGGTGAAGATCTACCAGGGCGAGCTGGCGACGTTCGAGCCGCGTCCGGACAAGGGCCAGAAGGGCCTGATCATCTGCAACCCACCCTACGGCGAGCGCCTGGGGGATGAGGCCAGCCTGCTGTACCTCTACCAGCATCTGGGCGAACGGCTTCGCCAGAGCTGCCTGGGCTGGAGCGCCGGGGTGTTCACCGGCGCGCCGGAGCTGGGCAAGCGCATGGGTATCCGCAGCCACAAGCAGTACGCGTTCTTCAACGGCGCATTGCCGTGCAAGCTGATCATGCTCGACGTGGAGCCGCGCCAGTTCGTGACCGGCGAGCGCGGTGAGCGTAGCGAAGCGTCACCGGTTCAGGGCGCCGCGGTGATCGAGCAGGCTCGCCTGAGCGAGGGTGGGCAGATGTTCGCCAATCGCCTGCAGAAAAACGTCAAGGCGCTGGGCAAGTGGGCGCGCAAGGAAAAGATCGAGTGCTACCGGGTGTATGACGCCGATATGCCCGAGTACGCCCTGGCTGTGGATCTCTACCGTGACTGGGCGCACGTGCAGGAGTACGCGGCACCCAAGTCCATCGACCCGGAGAAGGCCCAGACCCGCCTGCTCGATGCACTGGCGGCGCTGCCGCAAGCCCTGGGTATTCCCACCGAGCGCATCGTGATCAAGCGTCGCGAGCGCCAGGCCGGCAAGAAGCAGTACGAGCGGCAGAATGCCGAAGGCCGTTTCATGGAAGTGGAAGAGGGCGGCGTGAAGCTGCTGGTCAACCTGACTGACTACCTCGACACCGGTCTGTTCCTCGATCACCGCCCGATCCGTCTGCGCATCCAGCGCGAGGCTGCCGGCAAGCGCTTCCTCAACCTGTTCTGCTACACCGCCACGGCGACCGTGCATGCGGCCAAGGGCGATGCGCGCAGCACCACCAGTGTTGACCTGTCCAAGACCTACCTGGACTGGGCGCGGCGCAACCTGTCGCTCAATGGCTTCTCCGACAAGCAGCGCCTGGTGCAGAGCGACGTGATGGAATGGCTGCGCGAAGACCGCGGCGAGTACGACCTGGTCTTCATAGACCCGCCGACCTTCTCCAACTCCAAGCGCATGGAAGGGGTGTTCGACGTGCAGCGTGACCATGTCGAGCTGATCGACCTGGCCATGGCGCGGCTGGCCAAGGGCGGGGTGCTGTACTTCTCCAACAACTTCCGCAAGTTCGAGTTGGATGAAGGGCTGTCGGCGCGCTATCAGGTCGAGGATATCAGCGCCCAGACGCTGGACCAGGATTTTGCCCGCAACAGCAAGATCCACCGCGCCTGGCGCATCACCGTTCGTTGAAGTCCCAGCGGCGCGCGGCAGGGGCCGTGCGTCGCGCGGGCGCTGGGCAAATGGCCATCGGCTGCTATAAAAACTGAGTAACCCTGAGATCGGGATTCCACATGACTCAGTTGCCGGCCTACGAGCAGTTGCCCGTTGCTCAGGGAGTCGTCAGCCAGAAGAAGGCTCTGCGCGCCGCCGGCCTGGTGCTGGCGGCAGGTCTGCTGCTGACCGCTCTGTTGGGCTGGAATGTCTGGCGTAACGCCCGTGTAGCCCTCGAGCAGCAGTTCTCCCTGGCCGCCAATGAGCGGATCGACCGGGTCCGCGAGCGGTTCACGATACAGCAGAGTGAACTGGAGTCGATCCAGCGCTTCTTCGAGAATTCCAGGTCGGTCTCCAGAGAGGAGTTCGAGCATTTCGTCAGCCCCCTGCTGGGCGACACCCTGGGCTATGCCTGGCTGCCCCATGTGGCGCAGCACGACCGGGAGGCTTTCGAAGCCCGCGCTCATGCTGCCGGGATGCTCGACTACATGCTGTTCGAGCTCAACCTGCAAGGGCAGCCGATTCCCGCGCAGGTCCGGGACAACTACTTCCCTGTCCTTTATGGTGCCTCCGAGTATCTGGAGGAAATGCCGCTGGGGCTGGATCTCAACTCGACGTTGCCGGGGCGCGAGCTGACCCGGCGCGTAGTGAAGACGCGCGCTGTTGCGGCCTCTATCCCGGTAGTCCTGCCCGGCGCACCGCCGGCCGACTCCACCGGGGTACTTCTGGCGGCGCCCTTCTACCGGACCAGCGTGACGCCCAGCCCAACGGCGGAAACCCGCGTCGGGATCCAGGGCATCCTGCTGGCGGCCATCAGTTACCGGCTGCTCATCGAGCAGGGCGTGGAGGGGCGCGAGGAGCAACTGGCCCTGACATTGCGCGATTCCGGCGACCTGCGCCCGGATGTCCCCCTGTATCGAAGCCCGGTGTCCCCCGACCAGACGGCAGGGTTGGTGGCCGAGCGCTACCTGGCATTCGCTGGTCGCGACTATCTGGTGCGCGTCGAGCCATCCAGCGACTTTCTGCGGCGCAACCAGGGGCATCCTCAGCTGTGGGTGATCTTCGCGGGCGGGCTGACCTCCCTGTTGCTCGCCGGTTATGTCCTGATCCTGCTGGGCCAGCGTCAGCGGGCGCTGCAACTGGTAGGAGAGCGCACGGCCGAACTGCGCGCCAACCAATTGGAGCTGCAGGAGAACCAGGCGCGCCTGCACTTCGCCATGGACAGCGCCGGTCATGGCGTATGGGACTGGAGCCTGGATAGCGGCAGCGTCTTCTACTCCCACGCCTGGAAAGCGATGCTTGGCTACCGCGACAGCGAGGTGGGCACCACGACCGACGAAAGCCTGAGTCGTGTCCATCCAGACGACAAGGTCGCACGTTGCGAAGCGTTGCGCCGGCATCTGCGTGGCGAGACTTCGCTCTACCAGAGCGAACATCGGTTGCGCTGCAAGAGTGGGCGCTGGCTCTGGGTACTCGATCGCGGGCAGGTGGTGGAGCGCGACAACGACGGCGCGGCGCGGCGCATGATCGGTACTCAGACCGACATCAGTTCGCGCAAGGCCGCCGAACTGGAGCTGGGCGAGGTGAATAGCCGTCTGCACGGCCTGCTCGATGCGGCGACCCAGGTTGCCATCGTGTCGACCGACCTGCGCGGGTTCGTGCGCAGCTTCAATGTGGGGGCCGAACGCATGTTTGGCTACAGCGCCCAGGAGGTGATCGGGAGGCCGGTGCCGGAGAACGTCTTCGTCAAGGACGAAATCCGCCGTCGTGCGCAGGATCTGTCGAGCATCCTCGGCCGTGAGATTCGCGGCTTCGAAGTGGTCGGAGCATTGGTCGGCGAGGGGCACGAGGAGCACGAGTGGACCTGTGTGCGTCGAGATGGCCGGCAACTGAAGATCAATCTGATCATCACCGGCGTGCGCGATTCGTCTGGCAGCACCACCGGTTACCTGGGCATCGCCACCGACATCACCCGGCGCAAGGAAGCGGAGCTGGAGCTGCGGCGCCTTTCGGTCACCGATGCGCTCACCGGCATCCACAACCGCCGTTATTTCAAGGAGCAATTGGACCAGGCCATGGCGCGCTGCTCGCGCAGCGGCGAGCCGCTGTCGCTGGTGATGTTCGACATCGACCACTTCAAGAATATCAACGACCGCTTTGGCCACGAGGCGGGGGATATCGTGCTGGTGACCTTGTGCCAGCGCATTTCCCAGCGCCTGCGCAAGGTGGATGTGTTCTGTCGCCTGGGAGGCGAGGAGCTGGTGGTGCTCTGCCCGGGCAGTACCACGGAGCAGGCCTGGCAGTTGGCCGAGGCGTTGTGGCAGGCACTGCGTGGTCAGCCGATGGAGGGAGTGGGCGTGGTCACGGCGAGCTTCGGAGTCGCCTCCTGGTCCCCTGGGGAAAGCGCCGATGATCTGATGCGCAAGGTGGACCGAGCGGTCTATCGCGCCAAGCGCCTGGGGCGCGACCGTCTGGAAAAGGTCGAAGCCTGATTCGAAAACCCCGGCCTGTTGGCCGGGGCTCGCGTTGGGTCAGTGCTTGGTGCTGCTGTAGAGATCCAGCAGTACCTGGTCGAGGATCGACGAGGCGCCCCAGGGGCGGTTGCTGTTGAGGATTGCCACCACGACCCAGGTGCGGCCATTGGCATCACGGCTGAAGCCGGCAAGTGCGCGTACGGTGTTCAGGGTGCCGGTCTTCACGTGGGCTTCGCCGGCCATGGGCGTGCCGCGCAGGCGTTTGCGCATGGTGCCGTCCTTCGCCACGATCGGCAGCGAGGAAATGTACTCGGCAGCATAGGGGCTGTGCCACGCGGCTTGCAGCATGGCAGCCATCTCGCGAGCGCTGACGCGCTCGTCGCGGGACAGGCCGGAACCGTTCTCCATCACCAGGTGGCTGGCGGTAATGCCCTTGCGCGCCAGCCACTGGCGGATCACCCGCTGCGCGGCCTGGGCGTCGTCTGCGTCGGCGCCGTTGCGGTACTGGCGGCCGACCGAGAGGAACAGCTGGCGGGCCATGGTGTTGTTACTGAACTTGTTGATGTCGCGGATGATTTCCACGACGTCCGGCGACATGGCGCGGGCCACCAGGGTGGCGTTCTTCGGTACGGCGCCTTCACGGTCCTTGCCGAGGATGCTGCCGCCCAGTTCCTGCCAGATGCCGCGCACGGCACCGGCGGTGTAGGCGGGGTGTTCGAGAAGGGACATGTAGGTCTGTGCGCTACAGCCTTGCGGAATCTGCCCGGTGGCGACCAGCGAGGTACCGTCGAACTGGGTCACGGGGTTGAAACGCAGCTTCGGCCAGGCCGGGCAGGCGGCGGCCTTGCTCACTTGGATCTGGTTGTCGATGCGCACGTTCGCCAGCGGCGGGTCCATCAGGACAGTGGCTTTGCTGCCCTCGGTGCGGATTACCAGACGCACGCTCTTCAGGTTGACCATCAGCGAGTCGGGGCCGACCAGGAACGGCTTGTTGTCGTCGCCGCCGTCGTCATTGAATACCGGCAACTGCGGAATATTGAAGTAGCTGCGGTCCAGCACCAGGTCGCCGGTGACCTTGAGCACGCCGTTGGCGCGCAGGTCGCGCATCATCAACCAGAGTTTCTCCAGGTTCAGCTTCGGGTCGCCGCCGCCCTTCAGATACAGGTTGCCGTTCAGGACGCCGTCCTTGAGCTGGCCGTCGGTGTAGAACTCGGTCTGCCACTGATAGGTCGGGCCGAGCATCTCCAGGGCGGCATAGGTGGTGAACAGCTTCATGGTCGACGCCGGGTTCACCGAGACGTCGGAGTTGAAATAAGTGGCGTTACCGGGGCCTTCGAGCGGAATCATCACCAGCGAGAGAGCGTCATCGGTGAGCTTGCTGGCTCTCAGCGCCTTCTGTACGCGCTCGGGCAGGGTGGTGTTGATCTGGGCAACGGCCGGTAAGGCAAAGGGCAGTAATGTGGCGAGAGCGAGGACGCGCAGAGACTTGAACATAGAAAAGATGACATCCCAGTGGTCGGGCATTGACTTGAAAAAATGAAAAGATGAAGCGCAACACTACAGTTGAAGTACTCCCTGTTGGACTGGGAGACGCGGCACATTATGCCGCAAGCCGTTCCAGTATGCGCAGGCCTTCGAGCGCCGGTCGTCTCGACGAGATACTGCGTGACTGTGCTGGCGCAAGTTGTGTATTTGGCTCGGGCACACTTGTTCGTCGAGTGGCGAAGCCCTCATGAGGAGAGATTCAGATGGCCACCCATCGTTCCCGTCGTTTACGCAAGAAGTTGTGTGTCGATGAGTTCCAGGAGCTCGGTTTCGAGTTGAGCTTCAAGTACCGCGAGGGTAAGGACGAAGACTCCATCGGCGACTTCTTGAAGCGCTTCGCCGCTGATGCTGTCGAGCCCAATGACCTTGTCTACAGTGGGTGCGATGAGTACGGCTTCATCTGCCTGGCCCGGCGTGGCTCGGTGAGCAACGAGCAGCGCGAGTTGGTCGAGGGCTGGTTGAGGCAGCAGCCCGAGCTGGCGGAGTTCACCGTCAGCCCGTTGATTGATGCCTGGTACCCGGACCAGCCGGTCAATCCGCCTGCTCGTTGAGCTTGAGGCTCTCCTCCGCTCTCAGGACCTGCATCAGTTTCCATGGGTCGAGAGGTTTCGGCAGGCAGGCCAGGATGGGCAGCCCTCGTGCTTTGAGCGTTTTTAGCTCGGCCTGCAACTCATCTTCTTCGCGGCCACTGAACAGGACTGCGTGGAGAACCCTGCCTGCGTCGGCCAGCTCGCAGGCCAATTCGATTCCATTGACGTCCGGCAGATTTATGTCGCAGAGCAGCAAGTCGAATGGTTCTCTGCGACGTGCGCACGCTTCGCGCGCTTCCGTGGCGTCCAGTGCAGGAGTCAGCCTGAAGAATCCCAAGCGGTTCAATTGCATTTGGGTGGCGATTAACTGGAAGGGATGATCTTCGACGACCAGGATGCTGAGTTTGTTGTCCTGCACTATGCGCTCCTTGAAAATGCTGGATGCAGTTGATGAACGTTCGCCGAAGGTTCTCCAAGGGCAGGCATAAAGACCGGAGTGGCATGCTGTCCGAACTCTGAGTATGCAATTGCGTATACATATTCAGAATTGAGGATTTTTCTTGATTTTGTTTCTAGTCACTATTGTGTTCAGGAAGTTGGATTTATTCTTCTGGCTTTGTATATCTGCGGTATTGGGTGGCGTCGCCTGTTGCTCAGTTTTGGCGATTTTAAATTACCCTTGAATATTATCTGTTGCACGGTGCTGGGTAGGTTTCAATTCTCGTAGGAAGTGTCAGGTTTTATTCCGCGCGCGCTGCTTGGCGGGCGACAGCGATGCCATCAGGCTTTGCCGTGCAGGCACCCTTCATGGATAGGGTTGAAGTCTGGCGCCTGCTGCTGCCCAAGTCTCGGAGTCGACTGGCTCTCTGCGTCCGGAAAGGCCGAAGCATAGGTCTTATGTCCATTTTTTTCGTCCTGCAGTTCGACACAGTGGAGATGGCTATCCATTGTTGCCTGTGAGTTAAGGATGAGTGCATATCAACAGCCAGACAGATGGAGTATGCGGAGATGGTGTCGAGGTTTGTCAGCGCTCTAGGCCGAATTTTCTTGTGTGTTCTGTAAGAATAATCTCGCGAGAGAGGGGCGGATGGTGGAGGGAAGAGAGATTTTTGTAGGAATTATTTAGATGTTGCGTAGGAAAGTCCTCTAATTATGAATAATGAGGGTGGGTAATCTCGACAGAACAAGCTTCGCATATATCTTACGGGCAAATACTAATTCGATGGGTCTGTGGGAGGAAGCTTGATGAGCAAAGTTCTTATTGTCGATGATCACCCGGTCATTCGTATGGCAATGCGCGTGCTGCTGGAAAAGGAAGGCCATACCATCGTTGGGGAAACCGATAATGGTGTGGATGCGCTTTCGCTCGTCAAGGATCTGATTCCGGACCTCGTCGTTCTGGATATCGGCATTCCGCGACTGGATGGCCTGGAGGTCATCAGTCGGATTTCCGCTTTCGAGCTTCCGCTCAAGGTCCTGGTGCTGACTGGACAGAGCGCTTCATTGTTCGCCATGCGTTGCATGCAGGCCGGAGCTTCTGGCTTCGTCTGCAAGCAGGGTGGCCTTGCTGAGTTGATCAGTGCGGTCAACGCCGTGGTCGCCGGCTACAACTACTTCCCCAGTACCGCCGTTCGCCAGACCCGCCGCAACAGCGGGCAGATGGATGACCAGGAACTCATCCAGCGCCTTTCCGACCGTGAGATGGCTGTCCTCCAGTACCTGGCCAACGGATATTCGAACAAGGAAATCTCCGAGCAGATGTTCATCAGCAACAAGACGGTCAGCACCTACAAGACTCGACTGCTGCTGAAGCTCAATGCTCATTCCCTGGTCGATCTGATCGAGTTCGCCAAGCGGAATGCTCTGGTCTGAGGTGTGTGATGTACCGCTTCCGATTGCTCGTCAGTGTGTTGTTATTCATCTGTTGTGGATGGGTAGTCGCGGAGCCGCACGATTGGACTGCAATGAACCTGCTGGCTCGTTCGACGGACGAGCCGGTCAAGGTGAAGTTGAACGATGCCGACTGGCAATGGCTCAGGGACAAGCGCACGCTGCGTCTCGGCGTGACTGCACCGGACTATGCCCCCTTCGACATCATGGCCAGCGGCACCGATCTCGAGGGCATCACGGCAGATTTCGCCGGAGTCATTGCCGACGCGCTCAATGTTCGCGTCGAGGTACGCCGTTATGCGGATCGCACCACGGCCCTGCTGGCTCTGGAGCGGGGGGACATCGACATGCTCAGTCGTTCCACCCGTTACGAGGCCATGCGTCCCGATGTAGCCCTTACGCAACCCTATTTTTCCAATCAGCCTGTGGTTATCGGCCCAGAGGGCGTGCGCCTGGAGAATGCCGCGCAGTTGGTGGGAAAGCGCATTGCCGTGGTCAGCGACTATTTCTCCGCGGATGAGCGCGACAAATACCTTTCCGGGACCACTATCCAGAGCTACCAGTCAGTGCGTCGGGCCCTGGAGGCCGTTGCCTTCGGTCAGGCGGACTTCTACGTCGGCGATGCCTTCAGTGCCCAGTATCTGATCAGCCAGGGATACCTAGCGAACCTCAAACCACTGAATTTCGCCGGTTTCGATGGCCTGGGGTTCAGTTTTGCAGTCACCGCCTCCGCGGATGAGCTACTGGACATTCTCAACCAGACCCTGGCTGCTATTCCACGCCAGACCAAGATCTCGATCCAGCGGCGCTGGAGTCCTGGCGGGGCATTCTCGATCGTCAATCAGCGCCTCATCCTCACCCCCCGGGAACAGCGCTGGCTTGATCGTCATCCTCGCCCGGTGGTGGTCGTGGATCAGGCTCTGGCTCCCGTCTCATTCTTTGATGCCCAGGGGCAGTTTCGCGGCATTGCCGCAGACGTGCTGGATCTCGTCCAGAGCCGCACGGGCCTCGACTTCGAGGTTCGCCCCCTGCCCAGCGTCACGGCGATGCTGGAGCAGGTGAAAACGGGCAAGGCAGAAATCATCGCAGCATTGACACCGACCAACCAGCGCGAAGAGTGGCTCGGCTTCACTCGTCCCTACATGACCGCCTCCTTCGTGGTCGTGGTGTCCGGAAAGGGCGACTGGCTGCATTCGCTGGGTGATCTGGATGGGCGTCGAGTCGCAGTTCCAAAGGGCTCGGTCATCGCCGATTTTCTGCGTATGCATCATCCGCAGGCCAAAGTGGTCGAGGTCGAGAACAACGTCGATGACCTGTCGATGATCAGCGAAGGCAAGGTCGATGCGGGAATTCATCTGCTGTCTTCCGCCAACTACCTGATCTCTCGCTATTACCCAGAGTTGCGTGTAGCGCTTGCCCTCGACCGGGAGCCGGGGCAGTTCTCCCTGGCTGTTTCCCAGACTGACCCGGAGCTCCTCGGTATTCTGAACAAGGCGGTCCTCGCCATATCCCCCGAGGACATGAGCAACATCGTTACCCGCTGGTCTGCCAGCATGGAAAGGCCGGACAGCATCTGGCAAGGCTACCGCACGCAATTCATCCAGCTCGCGTGGGCCGCAGCACTGTTGCTGCTCCTGCTGTTGCTGTGGAATTGGCGCTTGTGGTTGAAGGTCCGGCACCGACAGGACTCCGAGCGCGAGCTCAATTACCGGCTCGCATTCAAGCGTGCCCTGATCGATGGTATTCCGCAGCCGGTGGCCGTGAGGGACCGCGAAGGGCGTCTGGTCACCTGCAATATCGGATTCCTGACGGAGACCGGTATGACCCACGAGACGGCCGGCGGCACCCGAGTTGCCGATTGCTCGTGGCTGGATGTGCGGGACGCAGCCACGCTCCAGCTGATGCATCAGCAGGCCATGGAACAGGATGGCAAGGTGGCCTCCGACCTGATGCTGCAGATTTGCGGCGATGTTCGTGAAATCTATTACTGGGCCACGCCATACCATGGGCCCGGCGGCGAGCTTTCCGGTGTAGTGACCGGCTGGATCGATGTTACCGAGCGAGAGCGCCTGCACCACCAGTTGGAGGCGGCCAAGGAGCAGGCCGAGGAAGCCAACCGGGCGAAGAGTACTTTCCTGGCGACCATGAGCCATGAGATCCGTACTCCGATGAATGCGGTGATCGGAATGCTCGAGTTGGCGTTGACTCGAGCCGATCAGGGGCACTGGGAGCGCGAGCCGGTGGAAGTGGCTTATGACTCTGCGCATTCGTTGCTGACGCTGATCGGCGACATTCTCGACGTAGCCAAGATCGAGTCCGGTCGCCTGACCTTGCTGCCGGAGCGAGCACACCTGCGTGAACTGGTGGAGTCCGTGGCCCGCGTGTTCGACGGGCTGGCCCGGCAGAAGGCGCTGGAGCTTAGGCTGGAGATCGAGGCGGACTCCGCCTGCGATGTGTTGATCGATCCGCTGCGGTTCAAGCAGATCCTGTCGAACCTGGTCAGCAATGCCATCAAGTTCACCGATGTTGGCCAGGTGCGAATCCGCGTCTCCGGGGAGCGGGTCGCTGGCGAACGCCTGTCCCTCGAGGTCAGCGTGAAGGACAGCGGTATTGGGATTTCCGACGAGGATCAGCGGCAGTTGTTCGAGCCCTTCAGCCAGGTGGCCCGCAGCAGCCATTCAAGTCGTGGCGGTACCGGGCTGGGCCTGACCATCTGCCGCAAGTTGGCGGAAATGATGGGCGGGACGGTGCGTATGGAGAGCCGCCCCGGCGAAGGGACGACGGTCATCGTGCGGCTGTTGCTACAGACGCTCGAGAGCCTTCCCGAAGGTGAGCTACGCCCGGCTCCGGACATGCTGAGGTCTGTTCATTCGCTGAAGGTGTTGGTGGTCGACGACCACGCTGCCAATCGGATGTTGTTGTCCCAGCAACTGGAGCATCTGGGGCATCGGGTCGAAGTGGCGTCCGAAGGCTCGCTGGCGCTTCAGGCATGGCATCCGGGCGATTTCGATCTGGTGATTACCGACTGCAACATGCCGGTTCTCAATGGCTATGGTCTGGCGCGCAAGATCCGCGAACTGGAAGCGGAGATGGAGGCCGAGCCGTGCGTGATCTTCGGTTTCACCGCCAATGCCCAGCCCGACGAGGTCGAGAACTGTCGACGCGCCGGGATGGACGATTGCCTGTTCAAGCCCATTGGTCTGGACAACTTGCGGGTACGGTTGGAAGCGGTACCGAAGATCACCGCTGCCGATGACCGGTCAAGGGGCTATCAGGACAAGCGAGCCGATGGGATTGACCTGAAGTCCCTGCGGGAAATGACCGGCGGTGACCCCGGCCTGATTCGCCGCCTGCTGGAGGAGTTGCACAGCAGTAACCGGCTGGATATCGACCAGGTCCGGCCACTTTGGGAGGCGGGTGACTGGAAGCAACTGGCGGACCTTGCCCACCGCATGAAGGGCGCGGCTCGGCTGGTCAATGCGAACGCGCTCCAGGAGTTGTGCGGCCAGCTCGAGGGCGGCTGCAAGGATGGTCTGGGCAGCGACGAGTTGCGCAACCGGGCATTGGCCGTGGAACAAGCGATGGCGGCCCTGCAGGACGATTTGCTGGCGCAGTTGCGTACGCTGGCCGCCTAGTCTGTGCGGCCGCTTCAGCTCGGGCTGGAGCGGCCGGTCATCTCGCGAGCCATCTCTGTGGCGTAGCTGTCGGTCATCCCGGCGATGAAGTCGATGACCCGAAGGAATGCGCGATAGAGTGTCCAGTCCGGGTCCGGCGCGTTGTTGCCGAGCAGATCAAGGATGCGCTGGTTCTTGAATGACGGCGTACTCCGGCCGTACTGCTCAAGCGCTGCACCGCAGAAGGAATTCAGCAGGATTTCGAGGGTGGTGTAGGCGCCGATCTCGTGCAGCGTCTTGCGCTTGTCCTGGAAGATCTTTTCCCGCGCCATGCCCTTGGCCCGCTGCACGCAGCGCTTGGCGGGGCCATGCATGTGCTCCACCAGGTCGCCTTGCAGGGTGCCGGCGAGCAGAGCCGGTTCCTGTTCGACGAAGGCTCGTGCGGCGGCGTTGGTCAGGTGCTCGATAGCCTTGCCGCGCAGGATGGCGAGCTTGCGCCGGCGTGAGTCCTTCGGACCGAGCTGGCGGTAGGTTTCCGGCAGGTCATCTCCCACCAGGTCGAGCAGCAGCGATTCGACTTCCGCGTAATCGAGCAACTCCATTTCCAGGCCGTCTTCCAGGTCAATCAGGCCATAGCAGATGTCGTCGGCCGCCTCCATCAGGTAGACCAGCGGGTGGCGCGCCCAGCGTTCGTCCTCCAATTGCGGCATGCCGAGCTTTTGGGTGATCTGCTCCAGCAGCGGCAGTTCGCTGCGGTAGCAACCGAACTTGTGCTTCTTGTAGCCGAGGGAGTCGGCATGGCGTGCCGTCCAGGGGTATTTCAGGTAGGTGCCGAGGGTGGCGTAAGTCAGGCGAGTTCCACCGTCGAACTGGTGGTATTCGAGTTGCGTGAGGACGCGGAAACCCTGGGCGTTGCCTTCGAAGTTCAGGAAGTCGGAGCTTTCCTCTTCGCTCATGCCATCCAGCCAGCCGCGCCCGGCGGCCTGCTGGAACCAGTGGCGGATGGCATCCTCGCCGGAATGGCCGAAGGGCGGGTTGCCGATGTCGTGGGCTAGGCATGCGGACTGCACGATGACGCCCATGTCACCCGGGTCGCACCATTCCGGCAGGCGATCGCGGAGGATTTCACCGACGCGCATGCCCAGCGAGCGGCCGACGCAGGCCACTTCCAGGGAGTGGGTCAGACGGGTGTGGATGTGGTCATTGCTCGATACCGGGTGTACCTGGGTCTTGCGCCCCAGGCGGCGGAAGGCGCCGGAGAAGATGATGCGGTCGTGGTCCTTGTGGAAGGCACTGCGGCCGAGTTCGGCGCTGCTATGCACCGGTTTGCCGAGGCGTTCTCGGGGGAGCAGGGTGTGCCAGTCCATTCGTCATTCCGCAATCGAGAGAGTTACCGGCAACGCTAGCCGTTCGTGCCGGCAATCTCAATCGTGGCGCTAGAGACCTTCGGCGTCGATGTCGATGAGTAGAAGCCGTCGGCCCTGGTCGATGAATTGCCCGGCAGTCATGCAGTATTGGTTGGTGGTGGCGTCGCGGTAGGTGTTGGAGAGTGTCAGGCGACGTTCCTCCCAGCCCTCGGCGAGCAGTTGGTAGAAGTACGGGCGCCAGGACCAGTTGTGTCCCAGGTAGCGGCGGTTTTCC
This sequence comes from Pseudomonas sp. AU11447, assembly GCF_001672555.2. Lineage (NCBI taxonomy): Bacteria > Pseudomonadati > Pseudomonadota > Gammaproteobacteria > Pseudomonadales > Pseudomonadaceae > Pseudomonas > Pseudomonas sp. AU11447. Next base: position 57,978 of record NZ_LZDG02000052.1, read on the forward strand.
TTCCAGAACAGGCCGTTCCACTCAAGGTTTGGCGAGGTTTGGGTGCCGTGGCGGTCGCACTGGTAGATGCGCAGCAGGCGGCTGAAGGACTCCGGCGCCGGCGGCAGGCTGCTGAGCATGGCGCCGCCTTCGGCCCAGGGGCGCAGCATGTTCATCAGCTCGGAGAGTTGTTGCCGCAACTGGATGAGGTTGGCGCGCTCCTGCAGCTTGCGATTCACGTAGTGGTCGCGGCGCTGGGCAAAGGCATCACGGAAGGCATCGCTGGCGGGAAACTCCAACGCAGGCTTGGCGAACAGGTAGCCCTGCACGTAGCGCGCACCGCACTCCAGGGCGAAGTCCATTTCCTCTTCGGTTTCCACGCCCTCGGCGATGATCCAGCAGCCGGTCTTCTCGGCCATCTGCGCCAGGGCTTTCACTACCTCGCCGCTGGGACCGCCGCGGGCTGCCTCCTGGAACAGGCGCATGTCCAGTTTGAGAATGTCCGGTTGCAGCGCCAGCACGCGATCCAACTGCGAGTAACCGGCACCGAAGTCGTCGATGGCGATACGCGCACCTGCGTCTCGATAGCGCGCCACCACTTCGGGCAGACGCTGGTGGGCACCGCCCAACTCGGTGATCTCGAAGACCACCCGTTCGGGCGGCACGCCTTGCTGTTGCAGTTGCTTGAGGCTGGGCAGTGGCTGGTTCGGGCGCAGGCGGCTGATCCAGCGCGGCGAGATGTTCAGGCTGAGGAACCAGTCCTTGGGCGCCTCATGGATGCGGGCGAGGGCGGCATCGCGGATCTGCCGGTCGAGGCGGCGCAGTTCGGCGAGGCCGACTCGCGGGTTGAAGAACAGCGGGCCGACCGATTGCAGGTCACCGTTGTCCTGGCGCAACCGCCCCAGCGCCTCGACACCGGCGATCAGGCCGGTCGCGGTGTCGATGAATGGCTGGAAGCAGGCGATGGGTTGCCCGTCGATCAAGGGACACATCCTTAGTGGCGTGACAGGAAAGCGCGGGAGCGCTGCTGCGTGTCACATTGCAAGAATGTGGCCAGTATGGACGTCAGAGATGAGTCGACGGCGCGGGAGGGTCCTGATGGTCGGGCTTCCTGCGCATCTGCAGGATGACTGGCGCCAGGGCGATCCCCAGGCGCAGCAGCCGTATCCAGCGGCGCTTGCGACCGAACAGCAGTGCGAGGGCTGCGGCGCCGCCGGCGCCCCACAGCGGGATATTGCCGCCCAGGCCGCCGCGTAAGCTCTGGCCGACATGGCGAGCCTGTTTCAGGGGTTGCAGCAGCAATTCACCTTCCTGACGAAGCTGCTGGCGTTGCATTTCCAGGCGCAGGCGGACGATGGCCTTGCGCAGTTCGGCCCGGGTCAGGTTGCGGGCGTCCGGCATTTCGCTCATGGCAACAGGCGCTCCCGGTCGCGGGCCAGTTCATCGAGGGTGGCACTGAAGGGCGAGCCTTCGTCGGTGACCAAGAGGTGCAGGCGCCAAGCGCAGAGCAGGCTGCCGCCGACATAGAAGAGGCACAGGCCGATGGCGGCCTGCAGGCGGTAACTGTCCCAGAAGACAATCAACACCAGCACCGACAGCGCAACCAGCAGGAGCAAGGCGAAGACCAGTGCGAGGCCGGCCATCAGGAGCATCTGCACGGTACGGGTCTTCTGTTCCTGCAGCTCGATGCCCAACAGTTCGACGTGGCCGTGCAGCAGCCCGAGGGCTGCGGCGCCGAAGCGCCGCAGGGAAGGAGAGTTGGCCGAGGACTTCGGCCCGGCGTCCATTCCGTCGCTCATCGGTCAGCGCCGGCTGACCAGCAAGCCGAGAAGGAAGCCGACACCGGCGGCGATACCCACGGCCTGCCAGGGGTGATCACCGACGTAGTCTTCGGTGGCGTCCACGGCAGCCTTGCCCTGGTCGCGCACGGAGTCCTTGGTGGAGTAGATCGCATCGCGGGCACGCTTGAGGCTCTCGTGGATCTGCGCGCGCATCTGGTCGGCTTCGGCGCCGGCCAAGTCGGCAGAGCTCTGCAGGAGTTTCTCGGTGTCGCTGACGAGGGCTTGGAATTCGGCCAGGAGTTCATCCTTGGCGGCGTTCACTGCGGTCTTGCGAGGCATGTGATGCTCCTTGTGCGGGTTGAGGTTCCTAGTTTTCGAACCTCGGGGGCGGAGGAAAGTTTCTCATAAATTCACCACGGGGCCGCTCTTGCGTGCGAGATGAAGCCTAGCTGTTGGGTGGTATGACGCTTGCATTTCTCTGGTGCGCATGGAGAGCAGAGCGCCCCACGGCGGGGCGTTTCCGGTGCCTTGAACGGCGCGGAAACTGAGCTCAAATCACTGAAAAACATAAGGAAGTACAGGAAATTGCGAAGCTGGTCGGATGGCCTGTGGGCCAATCTGGTTCAGCGCTCGGCTCTTCTGCGGTGCATCACTGCTTCAGCGTGGTGCGGCGCAGGGTCGCCGCGAGCCGTTTTGGTGCTTTCCCCTTGACCTCCGGGGCTGCCTGTAGCGATGGAAAACCTCAATAGTGCCGTAGAGACGCTGGTCCACGGCTCCAACACGCTGTTCCTCCTGATGGGCGCGGTCATGGTGCTGGCCATGCACGCGGGCTTCGCCTTCCTGGAAGTTGGCACGGTGCGCCTGAAGAACCAGGTCAATGCGTTGTCGAAAATTCTCTCGGACTTCGCTATTTCGGCCCTGGCCTACTTCTTCGTCGGCTACTGGATCGCCTACGGCGTGACCTTTCTGCAGCCGGCGGCGCAGCTGACGCACGAAAACGGCTACGCGCTGGTGAAGTTCTTTTTCCTGCTGACCTTCGCTGCAGCGATTCCCGCGATTATTTCGGGCGGCATCGCCGAGCGGGCAAAGTTCGGCCCGCAGTTGATGGCGACCGCGCTGATCGTCGCCTTCGTCTATCCCTTCTTCGAAGGGTTGATCTGGAACGGCAACTTCGGCTTCCAGGACTGGCTCAAGGCCGAGTTCGGTGCGGCCTTCCATGATTTTGCCGGTTCCGTGGTGGTGCACGCCTTTGGCGGCTGGCTGGCGCTGGCGGCGGTGGTCCTGCTAGGGCAGCGCAATGGCCGTTATCGCGAAGGGCGCCTGGTGGCCTTCGCGCCGTCGAACATTCCATTCCTGGCGGCGGGCTCCTGGATTCTCATCGTCGGATGGTTCGGCTTCAACGTAATGAGCGCTCAGTCGCTGGCCGGCGCCAGCGGCCTGGTGGCGGTGAACTCACTGCTGGCGATGGTCGGCGGCACGGTGGCGTCGCTGCTGGTTGGCCGCAACGATCCGGGCTTCCTGCACAACGGCCCGCTGGCCGGGCTGGTCGCAGTCTGTGCCGGTTCCGACCTGATGCATCCCATCGGCGCCCTGGCCACTGGCATGGTGGCGGGCGCGCTGTTCGTCTGGGCATTTACCGCGACCCAGGTGCGCTGGAAGATCGACGACGTGCTCGGTGTCTGGCCGCTACACGGTTTGTGCGGCGCCTGGGGCGGCATCGCCTGCGGGATCTTCGGGCAGCAGGCGCTCGGCGGCTTGGGCGGTGTGAGTCTTGCCAGTCAGGCGATCGGCACATTGCTGGGAGTTGTTGTGGCCTTCGCCGGTGGTCTGCTGGTGTACGGCCTGGTTAAGTCGGCAGTGGGAATTCGCCTGACGAAGGAAGAGGAGTATTACGGCGCCGACCTGTCGATCCACAAGATCGGGGCGCTCAGCCAGGACTGAAGGATATTGTAGGAGCGAGCTTGCTCGCGAACGCTTCGCGCCGGAGTGGCGGTAGAGAGGTTCGCGAGCAAGCTCGCTCCTACAAAAGAGCAAGAAAAAGCCCGGCATCTGCCGGGCTTTTTCGTCATGCCGCGAGGGTTACCAGAGCGGCATGGTGTAGCTGACGATCAGACGGTTCTCGTCGTAATCGTTGGTGTAGTTGGTGCGCATGGTCGCGTTACGCCACTTCACGCCCAGGTTCTTCAGCGGGCCGTCCTGGAAGACATAGGCGATGTCGGTGTCGCGTTCCCATTCCTTGCCTTCGCCGTCGGTGGTGATCAGGTCGATGTTGTCGCCCTTCACGTAGCGGGTCATGAAGGTCAGGCCGGGGATGCCGAGCCCGGCGAAGTTGTAGTCGTAGCGCGCCTGCCAGGATTTCTCGTCCTTGTTGGCGAAGTCGCCGATCTGGATGTAGTTCACCAGGTAGGGGTCGGTACCGTTGATGTAGGCGAAGCCGGTGTCGCCGCTCATCTTCTGGTAGCCGAGGCCGAAGGCGTGGTAGCCCAGGGCATAGGTGAACATGGCGTTGAGCGCCTTGTTGTCGACGTTGCTGCCGCCGTCGTCATCGGACTTGGCCCAGCGGATGTCGGATTTCAGCGACTGCTTGTCGGCGATCGGCAATACGTGGATCAGGCCCAGGTAGTGCTGCTTGTAGATGTCTTCCAGGCCGCCGTAGTGGTAGCTGGTGCTGAGGCTGTCGGTCCACTTGTAGGTGAGGCCGCCGAACAGGAACTTGTTACTCGTGGTGGCATCGCCCAGCTTGATGTTGCGCTTGCCGCCACCGGTGATGGTCATGTCCTCGTAGTCGGAGGAGTCGCGCTGGTTCACCTGGTAGAGGCGGCCGCCATCGACGGTCAGGCCGTCGAGTTCCGCGGAGTTCAGGGCGAAGCCGCTGAAGGTTTGCGGCAGCAGGCGGGTGTCGTTGTACTGCACCACCGGCATCTTCGGCAGCAGGGTGCCGGCTTTCAGGGTGCTCTTGGACGCGCGCAGCTTGGCGGTGATGCCCAGGTCCCCGTAGCTGTCCTCGGCGCGGCCGTCGCTGCGCGAGCGCTGCAGCAGGCCGGTACCGCTGCGGTCAGGCGAGGAATCGAGTTTCAGGCCCAGGGTGCCCAGGGCATCGACGCCAACGCCGATGGTGCCGTCGGTGTAGCCGGACTCGTACTTGAGGATGAAGCCCTGGGCCCACTCCTCGGCCTTGTTCTGGGCAGGGGTGGGGCTGTCCTGGCGGAAGTCGCGGTTGAAGTAGAAATTGCGCAGTTCGACGGTGGCCTTGCTGTCCTTGATGAAGTCAGCGTGGGCGAGTGTCGGAAGGATAAAGCTGGTACCCAGCGTGGACAAAGCCACGGCACGGGCGATCGGGGTCTTGCTCATTGTTATTGTCTCCTCGAGCGCTTGGGGCAGTTCGGTGATACCGGTGGATCGGGCCGGCATGTCGATCTGTTACAGCCTACCTACTAAATCATTACCGAATGTTGACGACCCTTAGACCTTAGTCGCTGATTAGTGAGCTGGCTATTGAAGCGCCGAGTGGCGGCTGGCGTGGCTTTCAGTCGATCCAGCGGGGGTAGTAGCCGAGTTTGTCCTGCACCTGGGCATCGTGGGCCGGCACGACGGTCAACTTTGGATACGCAAGCATCAGTTCGTGCACACGGGCCACTTCCGCCAGGGTCTGGTCGCGGTCGCTGTCCACCAGTCTGCGGCTGACCCAGAATTTCTCGCGGGGGCCGGTGAAGCCGGACAGGCGCCAGGTGGTATCGCCGCTGAAGAAGAAGCGCCGCCCGTCATCGAGGGTGATGAACAGGCCGACCGAGCCGGGCGTATGGCCGCGCATCGGTACCAGCACCAGGCTGCCGTCGCCGAACAGGTCGAGGCTGCGCTCATAGCCCATGAAGGGGCCGGATTCGAACTGGAACGGCACCCATTTCACCGGATGGCGGAACTGGCTGGGGAATACCGCCGGAGGCTGGGCAATGTGGGCATAGTTGATTTCCTCGTAGGTTGCCCAGACCGGCACGTCCGGGAAGTCGGACAGGCCGGAGGCGTGGTCCCAGTGGGCATGGGAGAGAATGATCCGGTCGATGCGGATGCCGCTGCCCTGCAACTGCTCGCGGGCTGGTTTCAGGCCTTCGTACTGGAACAGTGGCTTGTCCCACCAGGGCATGTCCTGCTTGAACTGCGCGTCCGCCTGGCTGCCCAGTCCGGTATCGAACAGCAGGGTTGCCGCGTGGTGCTGGATCAATACTGCGGTGTGGTTGAGCGGGACCTTCTGTGTCCAGTCGCCGCCCGCCACGGTGAATGCATCCAGGGTGGTGACACCGGAGGTGCGGATCAGCGAGAAGCGCAGGTCGGCGGCCTGGCTGTTCAGGCAGGCAAGGGCGAACAGCCCGGCCAGCAGCAGGGATGGCAGACGCATCGAAGTTTCCTTTCGTGGAGCGGAGAAGGGCGCCGCCAGGTTCGCGGCGGCGCGCAGATTCAGAGGGCGGGTTGTGCGACGTAGCCGGGCAGGGCGCGCACGCGGGCCAGCCAATCCTGCACATAGGGATAGCCGGATGGCTCGAGCCCGCCTTCCGGCGCCAGGGCGACGTAGGGGTAGACGGCAATGTCGGCGATGCTCGGCTTCTCCGTCTGCGCCAGCCAGCGGTGGTCGGCCAGCGTCGCGTCCAGCAGTTCCAGCGCATGGCGGCCCTTGGCCTGCGCCATAGCCAGGTCGCCGGGGCGCTTGAACAGCTGGATCACCCGTGCCAGGGCCAGGCCGTGCTGCACCTCGTTGGCTGAGAAGCTCAGCCAGTTGGCGATTCGCCCCTGGGTCATGGCGTCCTGGGGATGCCAGTGCGGCTCGCCGTACTGCCGCGCGAGGTAGGCCAGGATGGCGTGGGAGTCGCCCAGGCGCAGTTCGCCGTCTTCCAGCGCGGGCACCTGGCCGCGTGGATTGATTGCCAGGAAGGCCGGGCGCTTGTGCGCGCCGCCCTGCAGGTCCACTGGCACCAGTTCAGCCTTGTGGCCGATGAGCCCGAGGAACAGACGAACCTTGTAGCAGTTACCGGAAAGCGCGACGTCGTGGAGTTTCATGGCGAGAGCCCTGTGCATTGTTGTGGGGACGGCGGAATAGATATTAGACAGACAGGTCTGTATAGTTCAAGCAAAATGACCGTCCACCAATCGGCACTTGCGCGGCCCTCCCTGCAACGCTCCGGCTCCCCATGGGCGCCGAGCCTCGCGCATAATGTCGGGTCAGGAGGTAATGCCATGGCATCCAGCAAACGCGAGCTGCTGCTCACCACCGCCCAGGACCTGTTCTACCGCGAGGGCTACCACGCCACCGGCATCGACCGCATCCTTGCCGAGTCGGGCGTGGCGAAGATGACGCTGTACAAGCACTTCAAGTCCAAGGACGAGCTGATCATGGCGGCGCTGGAAGAGCGCCACGCCCGCATGGTCGAGCGCATGGAGGTGGCCGGACGCATCCTCGCGCCGCGCGAGTCGATCCTGGCGATCTTCGACGGCCTGCAGGAGGTGCTCGACAGCCCGGACTTCTGCGGCTGCGCCTTCATCCACGCCGCGGGCGAATTCCACAACCGCGAACACCCCATCCACCAGCAGGCCGCTGAGCACAAGGCTTTCCTCGGCCGCTTCTTCGCCGCCCAACTGATGCGCCTTGGTGCTGCGGAGCCGGAGGCTCTGGCCCGCCAACTGCAATACCTGCTCGAGGGCGTGCTGGTGATGGCGCATATGCAGGGCCCGGCGCAGCAAGGGCGAGAAGCCCGCGCCATGGCCGATACCTTGCTCAAGCACGCCGGAGTCTGAACCCATGCCGCCAACCCTGGAGCCTCACATGCCCCCGGAATGCCAACTCTTCGGCACCCTCGGCTGCCATCTCTGCGAAGTGGCCGAAGCCGTGTTGATGCCCTTTGTCGAACACGGCCTGCTGGTCGAGTTGGTGGACATTGCCGATCGCGAGGAATGGGTCGAGCAATACGGCTTGAGCATTCCCGTGCTGCGCCGCTGCGATTCCGGCGCCGAGCTGAACTGGCCCTTCGACGCCGAACAGGTCGCCACTTTCCTCCGCCGCTGATGCCTTTGGCGGCTTTTCCTCTCCTCAATCAACTGATGCGAGGCGCATAGCAATGAAGATCGGATTTCTCGGATTGGGCGGCATGGGTGCTGCCATGGCTGCAAACCTCATCAAGGCCGGCCACCAGGTCGTTGTCTGGAACCGTTCGCCAGCTGCTGCCGAGCCCCTGGTGGCGCTGGGTGCCGTTGCCGCCACCACGCCTGTGCAGGCTTTCGACGTCGAGCTGGTGATTTCCATGCTGGCCGACGACAACTCCACCCGCGCCGTGCTGCTGGACAGCGGCGCCCTGGCCTCGGCCAAGGCCGGGCTGGTGCACCTGAGCATGGCCACGCTGTCCACCGCCCTCGTCACCGAACTGGTGGAGCTGCACCGCGAACAGGGCGTCGAGTTCGTTGCTGCGCCGGTGTTTGGTCGCACCGACGTTGCCGCCGCCGGCAAGCTGAACATCCTGGTCGCCGGCCCCGAGACGGCTATCGCCAAGGCGCAGCCGGTCCTTGATGTGCTGGGACAGAAGACCTGGCCGCTGGGCGACGACCCTTTGCGCGCCGTTGCGGTGAAAATCGCCGGCAATTTCATGATTGCCAGCGCCATCGAAGCGATGGGGGAGAGCACCGCGCTGGTGAAAACCTATGGGGTGGCGCCGGGCGAGTTCATGGAGATCATGGGCAACACCCTGTTCAACGCGCCGGTGTACCGCAACTATGGCGCCCTGATCGCCGAGCAGCGCTTCGATCCGGCGGCGTTCCGCCTGGTGCTGGGCCTCAAGGATGTGGGGCTGGCGTTGTCGGCCGGGCAGGAGCAGCGCGTGCCGCTGCCGTTCGCCAGCGTCCTGCGTGACAACCTGCTCGAAGCCATTGCCCACGGCGATGGCGATCTGGACTGGAGCGCGCTATCGCAGGTGGCGCTGCGCAAGTCCGGGCAGCTCTGATTCGCCCATGAAAAAGCCCGTCCGGCTGGACGGGCTTTTTTGTGCCTGAAGATTGGTCTGCATGAAAAATCGCAGGCAATAAAAAACCCGCCGTTAGGCGGGTTTTTCGGGATTTGGTCGGAGCGACTGGATTCGAACCAGCGACCTTCTCGTCCCGAACGAGACGCGCTACCAAGCTGCGCTACGCTCCGTTTGATGGCGCGCATTCTACCGAAAAACTTTTGACGCACAAGGGGTTAGCGAAAAATATTTTTCGCCCCCCGGTAAAACGCGAACGCCCCGCAGACCGGTCAGGGGCTGCGGGGCGTTTTCACCGCCGGGCGAATCAGAGGTCCTTGACGGTCCGTACCTGATCCTTGTTCACGCGGGCGGTTTTGCCATCCAGCTGTTCGAACTCATAGAAGCCGGATTCTTCGTCGTACTTGGGTTTGTCGACCGACTGAATCTCGCGACCATCGTTCAGGGTGATGACCGACGGAGTGGAGCAACCAGCGAGCACTCCGAAGCCCAGGGCGAGCAGGAAGGCGGGAAGCATCCGTTTGTTCATTAGTGAATCTCCTGATGAGCGAACATAAAGGTACGAAAAGTCTGACAGGGTGCTTCTTGGCATAGTTCCCGGAAAATTTTCGAATACGTCGCTATCGTGCGTGATAGAGCAGCTCTGGCGTGTTGAGATTGGCCAGTCGCGGGTCGTTCGCCGGGCAATCCACTGCCTGCAGCCCCAGGTTCGAGAACACATGGCGCGGGCTGCGGTCGCCCTGGTGCCAGGCCTGTTCTATCGGTTCGCGCATCGCCACGGGAATGATGCTGAACAGCGGCTCCCACTGCGTGCCGCAGCGCAGCATGTGCACGACGTCCGGCGCTTCAGCCGATGCGAGCAGCAGGCGCTCCAGCAACTCGGCGTCCAGCAGCGGCGCATCGCAGGGCAGCACCAGCAGATGTGTATGACGGGCGGTGGCGAGACCCGCGCGAATGCCGGCCAGCGGGCCGGGGAAGTCCGGGCTGTCGTCCTGTACCAGGCGGTCGGCGTAGCCCGCGTAGACGTTCGCGTTGCGGTTGCAGGAGATGATCAGGTCGTCGCTGTACGGGCGGGCCAGGGCAGCGGCGTAGCTCACCAGCGGCTTGCCCTGCCAGTCCAGCAGGCCCTTGTCCTGGCCACCCATGCGCTGGCCGCGTCCTCCGGCGAGAATCAGGACGGAACAGCGGGGTAGCGGGGCTTGTGGCATGTCAGGGTCTCCAGGGCGGGCCTGTGATATAACACCGCGCATTCCAACCTCACAAGCAAGGGCCCTCATCATGAGCCACAAGGCCGAGCAGCCATTCGTCCCGCTGAACATCGCCGTCCTTACCGTCAGCGATACCCGCAACCTGGAGAGCGACACCTCCGGCCAGCTCTTCGTCGACCGTCTTAAGGCCGCCGGCCACAACCTCGCCGCTCGCGTACTGCTCAAGGATGACCTCTATCGCATCCGCGCCCAGGTCGCGACTTGGATCGCCGAGGACGAGGTGCAGGTCGTGCTGATCACTGGCGGTACCGGCTTCACCGGCCGCGACAGCACCCCGGAAGCCGTGACCTGCCTGCTGGACAAGGTGGTGGACGGTTTCGGCGAGCTGTTCCGGCAGATTTCCGTGGCCGACATCGGCACCTCCACCGTGCAGTCCCGCGCGCTCGCGGGTCTGTCCAACGGCACCCTGGTCTGCTGCCTGCCGGGCTCCACCAACGCCTGCCGCACTGCCTGGGACGGCATCCTCGGCGAGCAACTGGACGCCAGTCATCGTCCCTGCAACTTCGTGCCGCACCTGAAGAAGGCGGCGCCCTGCGAGAGCCGCGGATGAGCTGCTGCGACAAGCCCGGCCTGCTGCCGGTCGAGGACGCCCTGGCGCGCTTGTTGGCGCTGGCCGAACAGTCTCCGATCTCCGAGTGCGAAACCTTGCCGTTGGCCGACGCCGATGGCCGCGTGCTGGCCGAGCCGCTGCTGGCCGGCCTGGACCTGCCGCCCTGGCCGAACAGTGCCATGGACGGTTACGCGCTGCGCCTGGCCGACTGGCAGGGCGAAGCGCTGCCGGTAAGCCAGAAGATCTTTGCCGGCCAGGCCGGTGAGCCGCTGCAACCGGGCACCTGCGTGCGCATCTTCACTGGCGCGCCGGTGCCGCAAGGCGCCGACTGTGTGGAAATGCAGGAGAACGCCGAGGTGCTGGAGGATGGCCGTGTGCGCTTCCTTGAAGTAATGGAAGCCGGCCAGCACATCCGCCCGCAGGGCCAGGAAACCCGCAAGGGTGACTGCGTGCTGCCGACCGGCACGCGCATCGGGCCCATCGAGATCGGCCTGGCCGCGTCCCTCGGCCACGCTGAGTTGAAAGTGCGCCGCCGCCCGCGCGTGGCGCTGCTGTCCACCGGCGACGAACTGGTTGAGCCGGGCACGCCGCTGGCGCTGGGGCAGATCTACAACAGCAACCGTCACCTGCTACGCACCTGGCTGCTGCGCTTCGGTTGCGAGGTGGTGGATGCCGGAATCCTTCCAGACGACCTGGAACGCACCCGCGCCGCACTGGCCGATCTGTCGAACGTCGACCTGATCCTCTCCACGGGCGGCGTCTCCGTCGGCGAGGCGGACTTCCTCGGTGCGGCCCTGCGCGAAGCGGGCGAACTGGCGCTGTGGAAGCTGGCGATCAAGCCGGGCAAGCCGCTGACCGTCGGCCACTACCAGGGCGTGCCGGTGATCGGGCTGCCGGGTAACCCCGCATCCACCCTGGTGACTTTCGCGCTGCTGGCGCGGCCCTACCTGAAGCGCCGTCTCGGCATGCAGAAGGTCGAGCCGCTGCGCCTGCAGGTGCCCGCCGGGTTCAACTGGACCAAGCCGGGCAACCGCCGCGAGTACCTTCGCGCGCGCCTGGAGAATGGCCGGGCAGTGCCCTATGCCAACCAGAGTTCCGGCGTGCTGCGCAGCGCGGCCTGGGCGGAAGGATTGGCAGAGGTACGCGAAGGGACGACGGTGGCGGAGGGTGATTGGCTGACCTTCATTCCGTTCAGCGAACTCCTCGACTGATACGTTTGTTGTAGGAACGAGGGGCACGCCCAGTCCTTGCTCGCTCCTGCAGATTTCCTGTGATTATCGATGGGGGTGCAGGAGAGGGTTCATCCGCGATTCGGCCGACAGGGCCGGCCGGTTTGCCATCGCAGACGGAGTCCGCTCCTGCGCAAAGCCACCCACTGTGCGGACGCAGGGAATCACGCCCGCTCAATGAAAAACGCCGGTCTCAGACCGGCGTTTTTTTATGCTGCTGGCGATACTCGCCCGGCGTCTGGTCGGTCCAGCCCTTGAAGCTGCGGTGGAACGAGCGCGACTCGGTAAAGCCCAGGTATTGGGCGATGTCCTGGATCGGCAGGTCGCTGTGTACCAGGTAGTGCTCGGCCAGCTCCTGGCGCAGCTCGTCGAGGATCTGCTGGTAGCTGGTGCCGGCCTGCTGCAGGTGGCGCTGCAGGGTGCGCACCGTCATCTCGAAACGTTCGGCGACACGCTCCTTGCGCGGCAGGCCATCCTTGAGCAGCAGGCGCAGGGCGTTCTTCACCCGCAGCGGCAGCGGTTCGTCGTCGTCCAGCTCGGCCATCAGGGCCAGGGCGTGTTCTTCCAGGGTGCGCAGCAGGTTGGCGTCGGCCTGGCGCAGGGGATAGCTCAGCAGTTGCAGGGGCACCAGCAGGGCGCTGAAGGGTTGCTCGAAACGCACCGGGCAGCCGAATAGCTGCTCGTACTCGGCGATATCGGTACCTTCGGGCTGTGCGTGTTCGAACCAGACTTCCTGCGGCGAGCCGCTGGTGTCGGCGATCCAGCGCGCATACAGCAGCCAGGACGCCAGCACGTTCTCCACCATGTGCCGCCTGATCTGCGCGGCCTCGTGGCGGCAATTCCAGATCAGCTTGATGTGGTCTTCGCCGGGCTCCAGGCGGCTGACACCCATGTCGCCGACCAGCTTCTCGTAGGGAATGATGCGGCCCATGGCTTCGCCCAGGTTGGCGCAGTTCATGGTGATGTAGCCCAGCACGCTCCACGAGCCCGGCTGCACGAAGCGTGCGGAGTGCAGGCCGAACAGCGGGTCGCCGGAATGCGCGCAGAGATGCTGCAGCAGGCGTTCGTGAGCCTCGCTGGGCAGGCGCTGGCTGTTGTCGCTCAGTTGCGAGCGCTCAAGCCCCGCGGCCTTGAGGGCGACGTCCAGGTCCATGCCGAGGGACTCGGCGTGGCGCAGGTATTTCAGCAGTGCAGGGACGGAGGTATAGCCGAGGGAATGCATGGCGTTCGTTCTTGTTCTGGTGTCTCGATCGGCAACTGCGCCTGTCTTGATCCGACAGTGACAGGGCAGGGCGGCTGGCTAGTATAGGCAGCCATCAAGCGGCACCGAAATAGCAATCGAAATTGCAGACAGAGACCCTGAATAAAAGGAGCGGGCATGCGACGCTGGAACGGCTGGGGTGAAGAAACGACGGTGGTGGAACTGCCCGACAACGGGCGCGGTTTTCTCGCCGAACTGGTCGGCCCGGGCCTGACGCTGCCGGACGCGACGCTGGAGCAGGTACTGGCCAAGGTACCGGCCTCGCGCCTGCCCGAGCATCCGCTGGTGGTGCGCGAAGCCCGCGACCGCCTGCTGCACGCCCGAGGCCAGAGCCTGCCGGACTGGCTGGCGATGCGCGAAGGCGAGTTCGGCGTGTTCCCCGATGGCGTGGCCTACCCGCAGACTGCCGAGCAGATCCGCGAGCTGCTGAAGTTCGCCGAGCTCTGGGACTGCCTGGTGATCCCCTACGGCGGCGGTACCTCGGTGGCCGGCCATATCAACCCGCCGGCCTCCGACAAGGCGGTGCTCACCGTATCCCTGGAACACATGAGCCGCCTGCTGGAGCTGGACGAGCAGAGCCTGATCGCCACCTTTGGCCCCGGCGCCAACGGCCCGCAGGTGGAAAGCCAGCTGCGCGCCCGTGGCTATACCCTCGGCCACTTCCCGCAGTCCTGGGAGCTTTCCACCCTCGGCGGCTGGGTTGCCAGCCGCTCCAGTGGCCAGCAGTCGCTGCGCTACGGGCGCATCGAGCAACTGTTCGCCGGCGGCACACTGGAAACCTTCGCAGGTAGCCTGGAGATCCCGACCTTCCCGGCATCCTCCGCAGGCCCGGACCTGCGCGAGGTGGTGATGGGTTCCGAAGGCCGCTTCGGCATCCTCTCGTCGGTGAAGGTGCGGGTCACGCGCATCGCCGACGATGAGCGCTTCTACGCGGTGTTCCTGCCGTCCTGGGAGCAGGCGCTGGAAGGCATCCGCACCCTGGTGCAGGCGCGCGTGCCGCTGTCGATGTTGCGCTTGTCGAATGCAATCGAGACCACGACTCAACTGGCCCTGGCCGGCCATCCGGGGCAGATCGCCTGGCTGGAGCGCTACCTGAAGATGCGTGGCGCGGCCGAGGGCAAGTGCATGCTGACCTTCGGCGTAACCGGCGACCGCGCGCAGAACGCGACGTCGCTGCGCGCCGCGCGGCGGCTGCTCAAGGGCTTCGATGGCGTGTTCACCGGCACCCTGCTGGGCAAGAAATGGGCACAGAACCGCTTCCGTTTCCCCTATCTGCGCGAGGCGCTGTGGGAGAACGGCTACGTGGTGGACACCCTGGAAACCGCCACCGACTGGTCCAACGTCGACAACCTGCTCAACCGTATCGAGGCCAGCCTGCGCGAAGGCCTGGCCGCCGAGGGCGAGCGCGTGCACGTGTTCACCCACCTGTCGCACGTCTACGGCGAGGGTTCGAGCATCTACACCACCTACGTGTTCCGCCCGGCCGCCAGCTATGCGCAGACACACGAGCGCTGGCGCAAGCTCAAGCATGCCGCCAGCCAGACCATCGCCCAGAACCGCGGCACCATCAGCCACCAGCACGGCGTGGGCAAGGACCACGCGCCCTACCTGCCGGTGGAAAAGGGCCCGCTGGGCATGGCGGCGATCAAGGCGCTGGCCGGGCATTTCGATCCCTCCGGCCGGCTGAACCCCGGCACCTTGCTGCAGGACTGAGCCCATGCCTGCCTGGAACGCAGCCTGGCGCGCGCAGGCGCTGCCGGAGCTGGCGGCGCGCGACTGGGACCTGATCGTGGTCGGCGGCGGCATCACCGGCGCCGGCATCCTGCGCGAAGCGGCACGGCGCGGTTGGCGCTGCCTGCTGGTTGAGCAGCGCGATTTTGCCTGGGGCACCTCCAGCCGCTCCTCGAAGATGGTTCACGGCGGCCTGCGCTACATCGCCAAGGGCCAGTTCGGCCTGACCCGTGACTCGGTGCGCGAGCGCCAGCGCCTGCTGGGCGAGGCACCGGGGCTGGTCGATCCGCTGAGCTTCATCATGCCGCACTACCAGGGGGGCTTCCCCGGCCCGCGGGTGTTCGGCACCCTGCTGTCGCTGTACGACGCGCTGGCGGGGCGGCGCAATCACCTGTTTCATCGCCTGGAGGAACTGCGCTACCTGGCGCCGGGCCTGAAGGAAGATCGCCTGCTGGGCGGCACCCGCTTCCAGGATGCGGTAACCGATGACGCGCGCCTGGTCATGCGTGTGCTGGGCGAAGCGCGAGCCGAGGGAGGCGAAGCACTGAATGGTTTGAAGGTGATCGAACTGGATCGCCGCGACGGTCGCGTTCAGGGACTGGTTGCCGAGGACCGCGAGAGCGGCGAGCGCTTCACCTTCCGTAGCCGCGCCGTGGCCTTGGCCACTGGCGCCTGGGCCGATGCGCTGCGGCAGAAGCACGGCAGCGAGCACATCCGCCCGCTGCGTGGCAGCCACCTGTTGCTGCCGGCCTGGCGCCTGCCAGTCACCCATGCGTTCAGCTTCATGCACGGGCAGGACAAGCGTCCGGTCTTTGTCTTCCCCTGGGAAGGGGCGACCGTGGTCGGCACCACCGACCTGGATCACCGGGAAACCCTGGACGATGACGCGGCCATCAGCCGCGAAGAGCTGGAGTACCTGCTGGCCGCCTGCGCGCAGCAGTTTCCTGCTGCGCAGATCACCGCCGGTGATGTGCGCTCCACCTGGGCCGGTGTACGCCCGGTGGTCAGCGATGGTGCCCCCTCGCTCAAGCCGTCGGATGAAAAGCGCGAGCATGCGCTGTGGGTCGAACCCGGGTGCGTGACTCTTGCTGGCGGCAAGCTCACGACCTTCCGCCTGCTGGCGCTGGAGGTGCTTGCCGCTTGTGCGCCAATGCTGGAGCGCCAGCTGGAAACTGCGCCGGACCACGTCTTCGCGGCTGTCGAGGACGTCGTCCTGCCGGGCCTCATTCCTCCTCAGCAGCGCCGCCTGCGCGGGCGCCATGGGCGCTCCTTGCCGGAACTGGCGCGCCTTCTGAACGAGGTGGGCAGCGAGTGTATCGGCCATACCGATTCGCTCTGGGCCGAACTGGCCTGGGCTGCGGAAGGCGAACTGGTGCTGCACCTGGACGACCTGCTGCTGCGTCGCACCCGTATTGGCCTGCTGCTGGCCGATGGTGGCGCTGCCGAGTTGCCGAGGATTCGCGCCTTGTGTCAGCGCCGCCTGGGCTGGGACGACGCGCGCTGGAAACACGAAGAACAGGACTACCTGGAGCTGTGGCGCCGCAGCTACAGCCTTCCGCACTGACCGACTCTCCATGACCAAGAGCCCCATGAATAACAACAACTATCTGCTGGCCATCGACAACGGCACTCAGAGCGTGCGCGCGCTGCTCTTCGATCTCCAGGGCAATCTGGTGGGCAAGGGCAAGGTCGAGCTGGAAGCGTATTTCTCCTCGCAGCCCGGTTGGGCGGAGCAGCACCCGGACTATTACTGGGAGCAGCTGGGCGAGGCGTGCAAGCGCCTGTGGGCCAGTGTCGACATCGACCGCAGCCGCATCCGTGGCGTGTCGCTGACCACCCAGCGCGGCACGGTGATTCACGTCGACGACGCCGGCCAGGCCCTGCGCCCGGCGATCATCTGGCTGGACCAGCGCCGCGCGGAGCTGGGCGATCCGATCAGGGGGCCCTGGGGCTGGCTGTTCAAGCTGGTGGGCGCGCAGGGCGCGGTGGACTACTTCCGCACCCAGGCCGAAGCGAACTGGGTGGCCCAGCAGCAGCCGGACATCCACCAGCGCACCCACAAGCTGCTGCTGCTCTCGGGCTTCCTCACCCAGCGCCTGTGCGGGCGTTACGTGGACTCGGTGGCCTGCAGCGTTGCCTACCTGCCGTTCGACTACAAGAAGCTCGCCTGGGCTGCGCCGCGGGACTGGAAGTGGCAGGCGATCGACGTGCGCCCCGAGCAATTGCCGGAGCTGTACAAGCCCGGTGAGAAACTGGGCGAGATCACCGCCGAGGCCAGTCGCCTGACCGGTATTCCCGAAGGCCTGCCGCTGATCGCCGCTGGCGCCGACAAGGCCTGCGAAGTACTCGGCGCGGGCGCCATCGACCCGACCGTGGCGTGCCTGTCCTACGGCACCACCGCGACCATCAACACCACCCGTTCGCGCTACCTGGAAACCATCCCGCTGATCCCGCCGTACCCGGCGGCGATTCCCGATCACTACAACACCGAGGTGATGATCTACCGCGGCTTCTGGATGGTCAGCTGGTTCAAGCGCGAGTTCGGCCTGCGCGAGATGCAGCGTGCCGAGGAGTTGGGCATCGAGCCGGAGAAACTCTTCGACGAACTGGTCAACAGCGTGCCGGCCGGCTCCATGGGCCTGATGCTGCAACCCTACTGGACGCCGGGCATCCGTGAGCCGGGCCTGGAGGCCAAGGGCTCGATCATCGGTTTCGGCGACGTGCACACCCGCGCGCACATCTACCGCGCCATCCTCGAAGGCCTGGCCTACGCGCTGCGCCAGGGCAAGGAGCGCATCGAGAAACGCTCCGGCACCCGTATTCAGCGCCTGCGCGTGGCTGGTGGCGGCTCGCAGAGCGACGCGGCGATGCAGCTCACTGCCGACATCTTCGGCCTGCCGGCGGAGCGCCCGCACGTCTACGAAGCCTCCGGCCTGGGTGCGGCGATCGATTGCGCGGTGGGGCTGAAGCTTTATCCGGACTTCGCCAGCGCCATCGCCGCCATGACCCGCGTTGGCGACGTCTTCCACCCGCGCCCCGATGCGCAGCGGACCTACGAGCGGCTGTACAACGAGGTCTACCAGCGCATGTACAAGCAGCTCAAGCCGCTGTACCAGAGCATTCGGGAGATCACCGGCTACCCGGCCTGAACCGCCCATTCCCGATTCAGTGATGAAAAGCGAGGAAATTTTCCCGCGCTACTCTGGGTCCATTAGTTGACGCTCAATGGACTACTCGCGAGGAAGCCGACCATGACCCAGCCCAGGGCCCTGCTGATCCTGCACGGCAAGCAAGCCGCCAACGACGAAGTGCGTGCCGCCGTGCTGGCCACGCGCGAAGCGGGGCGCCAGCTGGATGTCAGGGTGACCTGGGAGGGCGGTGATGCTCGGCGGCTGGTGGAGGAGGGCCTGTCGGCGGGATACACCACGCTGATCGCCGGCGGTGGCGACGGCACCGTGCGCGACGTCGCCGAGGCGTTGGTCCAGGCCGGCGGCAAGGCCAGCCTGGCCATCTTGCCGCTGGGCACCGCCAACGACTTCGCCCGCGCCGCCGGCGTTCCGCTTGAACCCGCGGCTGCGCTGGCCTTGCTGGACGTGCTGCCGCGCCCTATCGATCTGGGGGAGGTCGACGGGCAGTTCTTCCTGAACATGGCTACGGGTGGCTTCGGTTCGAAGGTCACCGCCAACACCCCGGAAGACTTGAAGAAGCTGCTCGGCGGCGCAGCCTACCTGCTGACCGGTCTGACGCGCTTTTCTGAAGTCCATGCGGCCCAGGGGCGCTTTACCGGACCGGATTTCGAGTGGGAAGGCGAATTCCTCGCCCTGGGCATCGGCAATGGCCGACAAGCCGGCGGCGGACATGTGCTCTGCCCGCAGGCCACGGCGGATGACGGGCTGCTGGACGTGAGCATCCTGCCCACCCCGCAGGACATGGTCGGTACGCTGGGCGCCTTGCTGGGCAGCAGCGGGTTCGGCACCCAGGACGTCTTCATCCGGGCGCGCCTACCCTGGGTCGAGGTCGAAGCCCGCGAGGGCCTGGACGTCAATCTCGACGGTGAGCCGCTGGAGGGCAGCAAGCTGCGCTTCGAGGTGCGCCCGGCAGCGCTCGCCATGCACCTGCCGGCAGACTCGCCGCTGCTCTCGTCCACTGGGCGGCTCGCTGCCGAACAAGGCTGATCGCGCTGGTCCGAACCGGACAAGTCGTGCATGATGGCGCTCGGCCAGTATCTTGTTGGTGCCGATACGGCCGATAGCTCTCCCGCACGACTCATTCCGAATCTGGAGCAGGCATGGCCGGTATTCTCGACACTGTCGATCAACGCACCCAACTGGTAGGCGAGAACCGCCTGGAAATCCTGGTCTTCCGTCTCGCCGGGCGGCAGCAGTTCGCGATCAACGTGTTCAAGGTGCAGGAAGTCCTGCAGCTGCCGCGCCTGACGCTGATCCCGCAGCGCCACCCGATGATCTGCGGGGTGATCAACCTGCGCGGCCAGACGCTGCCGGTGATCGACCTGTCGCGCGCCATCGGCATGCGCGCGCTGACCCCGGATGCCAACAGCACCATCATCGTTACCGAGTACAACCGCTCGGTGCAGGCGTTCCTGGTGGGCGGGGTGGAGCGCATCCTCAACCTCAACTGGGAGTCAATCCAGCCGCCGCCCGGTGGCGCCGGCCGCCAGCACTACCTGACCGCGATCACCAAGGTGGAAGACCGCCTGGTGGAGATCATCGACGTGGAGAAGGTGCTCGCGGAGATCGTGCCGATGAACACCCGTGTCTCCAGCGACCGCCTGGACGACACGCTGCTCAGCCAGACCCGTGGCCGCGAAGTGCTGGTGGTGGACGACTCCAGTGTCGCCATCTCCCAGCTGCGCGATACCCTTGGCCAGCTCGGTCTGCGCCTGCATGTGGCGACCGACGGCCTGCGCGCGCTGCAGCAGCTCAAGCGCTGGGCCGATGAAGGCCTGGACATGGAAGAGAAGCTGCTGATGATCTTCACCGACGCCGAGATGCCTGAAATGGACGGCTACCGGCTGACTACCGAGATCCGCAACGACCCGCGCCTGCGTGACCTCTACGTGGTGCTGCACACCTCGCTGTCGGGCAGCTTCAACGACGCCATGGTGAAGAAAGTCGGCTGCGACGACTTCCTCTCCAAGTTCCAGCCGGACCAGCTGGTGGAGGTGGTACGCCGCCGCCTGCAGAAAGTTCCCGCCTAGCTCCGATCTCCCTGTAGGAGCGAGCCTGCTCGCGAACCGCTTGACGCCGATGCCTCAGACGAAAGGCGTTTGCAAGCAGGAACCAGGCGATACCTGGTTCCTGCGCGGTTGCTGCCATTGCTAGACGTTGGCTCCACACCGTATAAGGTCGCTTTCGCCTGCACGAAAGGAAGCCTCCGATGTACAGCCTCAGCGAGCTCTACCGCTACCCGGTCAAATCCACTGCCTACGAGCCCCTGGAGTCCGTCCGCCTGGACGCCCTGGGCCTGGAAGGGGATCGACGCTGGATGGTGGTCGACTCCGCCAATGGGCGCTTCCTCACCCAGCGCCTGCTGCCGCAGATGGGCCGTATCGAGGCGCGCTGGCAGGACGATTTCCAGGCATTGCGCCTGCGTGCACCGGGCATGGACGACCTGCTGGTGCAAGTGCCGGGGCGCGATGACAACCTGCGCGGCGTGCTGATCTGGCGCGACATGCTGCAGGTGCCGGATGCCGGCGATGCCGCCGCGCAGTGGCTGAGCGCATTCCTCGAGCGTGATGTGCGCCTGGTGCAGATGCCCGAGCAGCGTGCGCGGCAGGTGGACACCGCCTACGCCGAGCCCGGCGAGCACGTGCACTTCGCCGATGGCTTCCCCCTGCTGCTGATCGGCCAGGGCTCGCTGGACGACCTGTCGACGAAGGTTGGCCGCCCGCTGGAGATGCTGCGCTTCCGCCCGAACCTGGTGGTAACTGGCGCCGAACCGTTTGCGGAAGACGGCTGGAAGCGCATCCGCATCGGCGACGTCACCTTCAAGGTGGCCAAGCCCTGCGCGCGCTGCATCCTCACCACCATCGACCCACATACTGGCGAGCGCGACGCCGCCCGTGAACCGCTGGCCACGCTACTGGGTTATCGCAACGTCAATGGCGAGGCGCTGTTCGGCGAGAACCTGATCGCCCTGAACAGCGGAACACTGCGCGTGGGTATGGAAGTAGAAGTTCTGGAATAGGGCGCATAGTCACATCACGCGTAGGGTTGCGCGCCTGGCCCCAACGTGCAGGAGCGAGCTTGCTCGCGAATCCGCCTGCCGCTTGTGCCGCCGGAAACTTTTCGCGAGCAAGCTCGCTCCTGCAGGTAACCGCAGGGCGAACAACCTTCACGGTTGTTCGCCGTCAGCGCCTTACAGCTTGCTGTCGACGCAACCGGTGCTCTGACACTCGCGCTCACGCTCGCGCAGCACGGCCAGACGCTCGTTGGTCTTGTCCACTGCGCACTGCAGGTTGACGAAGTAACCGCCGTCGCGCTCGTAGCTGCACTGGGCGTCGCGGTCCTTGATCCAGGCGATCTGGCTCTTCTTCAGCGCGGCCTTCTGGCCGTCGTTGAGCATCTTGCGCAGGGTGCCGAATTCATTGTTCAGCTCGCGGTCTACCTGGGCGTACTCGGTGCTCAGGCAATACACGCTGTCGAAGGCGTTGCGCGGCTTCTCGCAGGCGGCGAGGGCGAGGTCGGCGCTGAGCAGGCCTGCGGCAAGGATGGAGAGGGAGAGAACGGTCTTGCGCATGGAAATTTCCTTTTTTCCTTGAGGGAATGAAAACCGCCCGGCGGGTGCCGGGCGGTAGGTGGATCAGAGCTCGTCGAAGAAGCGTTCGTGCCAGTCGACGATGGGTTGTGGCGCATTGAGCTTCTGTCCGTAGATCACCGCGTAGGACAGCACGTTCTGCACGTAGGAACGGGTCTCGTCGAACGGAATGGTCTCCACCCATACGTCGAAGGCCAGGTGGCGCGCATCCTTCAGCCATTGCCTTACGCGTCCGGGGCCGGCGTTGTAGGCGGCGGTGGCGAGCACGCGGTTGCCGTTGAACTGGCCGTGAACCTGGCTCAGGTAGGCGGCGCCGAGCTGGATGTTCACATCCGGCACTATCAGTTGCTGCGGCGAGGCCAGCGGGATGCCGAACTTGCGCGAGGTTTCCTTGGCGGTGGCCGGCATCAGTTGCATCAGGCCGGTGGCACCGACGCCAGAGCGCGCATCGGACATGAAGGCGCTTTCCTGGCGGGTAATGGCGAACACCCAGCTGGAATGCAGGCCGCGGTTGCGCGCCTCGCGCACCAGCGTGTTGCGGTAGGCCATGGGGAAGCGGATATCCAGGTCATCCCAGTACTTGGCCTGGCTGATGGCGCGGATCGCCGGGAAGTACCACTGCATGTCGTAGGCGATCTTGGCCTGGGCCAGCAATTCGTCGTGACTCAGGTGACGGGCGGCGTGGTACCACTCGCGGCGGGCGTTGATGATCTCGCCGCGGGCGTAGAACTCCAGCGCGCGGCGGGTGCTCGGCGCATTGCGCACCCGCTGCATCGTCCCGGCATCCGGCGATACCGGCCGGTTGTTCAGTTGGTACGGTGCGTTGATCCGGTCGGCAGCGAGGAAGCCATAGAAGTCACGCTCGTCGGCCACCGGCTTGTACAGGCTGACGGCTTGCTTGTTCTGCGGCTGCGCCAGTTGCAGCGAACGTGCTTGCCAGTACTTCCAGCGGTTGGTCTCGGCCAGCGACGGCGGCAGCGCGCGGGTCAGTTCGTAGGCTTCTTCCCAGCGGCCCAGGCGCAGCAGCAGGCGCAGGCGCCATTCGGTGACAGTGTCGTCGCGCAGCTGCGGGTCGTACTTGACCATCATCGGCAGGGCGCGCGGATCGTAGCGGCGCGCCAGGCTCAGGCCGATCTCGCGGGCGATGGAGACCTTCTCGTCGCTGGAGAAGGGCAGCACCGAACTGTAGTAGTCCAGCAGGGTGATGGCTTTTTCCGGGTCCTGCTTGGCCAGGCGGCGCAGGCCGAGGCCGACGACGTCGGCGGTGGCGTGGTCGCGGGCGCTGAAGCGGGTGGTCTGGCTCAGCTGCGCGGGGTTCTGCGCCACGTTGACCATCAGTGCGCCCTGGCTGCCGAGGGTCGGCAAGCGTTTGGAGAGCACGGTGGCGAGGCTGTAGTTGCCTTTCTCGGCGGCCAGCTTCAGGCGCTTCCAGACCTTCTCCTCGGTGAGCTGGCCATCGGCCTGCCACATGGCGAAGGTAGTGTCGCAGGCGTCGGGCTGCGGCTTGCCGACCAGCCAGAGCTTCTCGGCGGTGGCATAGCCCTCGGCCTTGTTGCCATGGCCGAGCTGATACTGGCCGTAGAGACAGTCCAGTTCGGTGAAGTTCATCTTCGGGTCGTAATAACGGACGAAGGTGTTCCAGTCGCCCTGATCGGCCAGCTGGCGCATCCAGCGCAGCTTCAGCCAGTTGATCTGCGGCAGGTCGCCGTGCTGCTCGATGAAGCGCTCGATCTCGGCGTTGCTGGCGCTTCTCAGACGGCTGGTCAGCTCGTCATAGGCCAGGTACGGCTGCAGCGGATAATCGGCCAATGCCGACTGGTAGCGGAAATACGGGCCGCTGTCATTGCGCGCCAGTGCCTTCTGCGCCTCGTCGTACATCTGGCGCTGCTGGGGCAGGGACGCTGCATTGGCTGTCGAAGCGGACAGGCTGAGGATCAGGCAGGAGAACAGTGAGAAAAGGCGACCGCGCATGGCTCTTCCGGGAAGATGATCGGTGGGCGCTGGATGACGCGCGCCCGCTGCCCTGTAGCTTAGCCTGTTGCGCGAGGGCGGCGAAAGCGCCACCACAGATGCATCGCGCGAAGGCGGACGCCTGTCTCGCCGCGCGAGTTTGCGCGCGACCCTCTGACTTTTCCGCGCTTTCCCTTAAACTGCGCGCCCTGTTTGTGGAGATACCCAATGACCCTGCTCAAGTTCACCGACGTGTCCCTCGCCTTTGGCACCACTCCGCTGCTGGATAAGGTGTCCTGGCAGATCGCCCGGGGTGAGCGGGTGTGCGTCATTGGCCGCAACGGTACCGGCAAGTCGAGCATGCTCAAGCTGGTCAAGGGCGAGCAGAAGCCCGACGACGGCGACATCTGGCGCGCCCCGGCGCTGAAGATCGGCGAGCTGCCGCAGGAGTTGCCGCGCGCCGACGACCGCACCGTCTACGACGTGGTCGCTGAAGGTCTGGCCGAGGTGGGCGAGCTGCTGGCGCGCTATCACCACCTGAGCATGCACATCGAAAGCGAAGAGGACCTGAACAAGCTGGCGCGCGTCCAGCAGGAGCTGGAGGCCCGCGACGGCTGGCGCCTGGGGCAACTGGTGGACACCACGCTGACGCGCCTGCAACTGCCGGCCGACAAGACCCTCGCCGAGCTCTCCGGTGGCTGGCGTCGCCGCGTGCTGCTGGCCCAGGCGCTGGTGGCCGAGCCCGACCTGCTGCTGCTGGACGAGCCGACCAACCACCTGGACATCGGTGCCATCGCCTGGCTGGAAAATGCCCTGGCCGACTTCCCCGGCGCCGTGCTGTTCATCACCCACGACCGTGCCTTCCTGCAGGCCGTGGCCACCCGTATCCTCGAACTGGATCGCGGCCACCTGATCGACTGGAACGGCGACTACGCCAGCTTCCTCGTGCATAAAGAGCAGGAATTGGCTGCGGAAGAGGCAGCCAACGCACTGTTCGACAAGCGCCTGGCCCAGGAGGAAGTGTGGATTCGCCAGGGCATCAAGGCCCGTCGTACCCGCAACGAAGGCCGTGTGCGAGCGCTGAAGGCGATGCGCAACGAGCGTGCCGATCGCCGTGAGCGCCAGGGCAAGGCAAGTTTCCAGCTGGAGACTGCGGAAAAGTCCGGCAAGCAGGTCATCGTCGTCGAGAACGCTGGCTTCGCTCACCCGGGCGGCCCGGCGCTGATTCGTGATTTCTCCCTGGTGCTGCAGCGCGGCGACCGCATCGGCCTGCTGGGCGCCAACGGTACCGGCAAGACCACCCTGCTCAAGCTGTTGCTGGGCGACCTGCAGCCGACTTCCGGCAGCGTCAAGGAAGGCACCCGACTGGAAGTGGCTTATTTCGACCAGTTGCGTCACCAGTTGGAGCCGGAAAAGACCGTCATCGACAACATTGCCGAAGGTCGCGAATTCATCACGATCAACGGGCAGAATCGCCACGTCCTCAGCTACCTGGGCGACTTCCTGTTCTCCCCGCAGCGCGCCCGTACTCCGGTGAAGGCGCTCTCCGGTGGCGAGCGGGCACGCCTGTTGCTGGCGAAGCTGTTCAGCAAGCCGGCCAACCTGCTGGTGCTGGACGAACCGACCAACGACCTGGACGTGGAAACCCTGGAACTGCTCGAAGAAGTGCTGCTGACCTTCGACGGTACCGTACTGATGGTCAGCCACGATCGGGCCTTCCTCGACAACGTGGTCACCAGCACCCTGGTGTTCGAAGGTGAAGGTCGCGTGCGCGAATTCGTCGGCGGTTACCAAGACTGGCTGCGCCAGGGCGGCTCGCCCAAGTTGCTCGGTGTAGGTGAAGAGAAGAGTGACAAGCCCGCTGCTGCCGCCGTTGTCGAGCAGCCGGTGGCAGCGGTTGGTACGCCGGTCGATGCCGCGCCGAAGAAGAAACTCAGTTACAAATTGCAGCGCGAGCTGGAAGCCATCCCCGGGCAGATCGAGGCCCTGGAGGGCGAGATGGCAGCGTTGCAGGAAGAAACCGCGTCGCCGGATTTCTACCAGCGCCCGCAGGGCGAAACCCAGGCCGCCCTGGCGCGCCTGAGCTCCCTGCAGGAAGAGCTGGACCGGCTGATCGAGCGCTGGGCCGAACTGGAAGAATAATCCGGTCGGTCCGGCGATGTGCCCGTGCATATCGCTGATCAAAGACTGCTAGGAATGGCCGAATGGCAATCGAGTACCGCATCACCCTGGATGATGAGCACGAGTTCAGTTATCGCATCGAACTGGAGCGTCAGTACGACGCGCAGATCGCCGCCCAGGCGCCGCGCTGGACGCGCCTGGACTACAACCGTTGCAGCAACTGCCCGCTGAACCCGGCGCAGCACAGCCACTGCCCCGCAGCAGTGGACCTGCACCGGGTGATCGAGGATTTCCGTGGTTTGCCGGCGTTCAAGAAAGTGTCGGTGCAGGTGCGTACGCCGGAGCGCGAATACGTCAAGCATGCCGGTCTGGAAGAGGGCTTGCGGGCGCTGCTCGGCGTGATCATGGCGACCAGCGCCTGCCCGCTATTGGGCCGGCTCAAGCCGATGGCGCAGCAGCACCTGCCGTTCGCCAGTAACCAGGAGTTCATCCTGCGCGCGGTGTCGCTCTACCTGATGCGGCAGTACTTCAATTTCCGCGAAGGGCGGCATGCGGATTGGGAGCTGAAGGGGCTGGTGAAGCAGTTCCAGCAATTGCAGCTGGTCAACCAGGCGTTCTGGCAGCGCATTCATGAGACCTGCGACGGTGACTCGAACCTGAAGGCCTTCCTCAGCTTCTTCTCCATGGCGTCGAGCATGAGCTATTCGCTTGAGGCGCAGTTGCAGAAGGTGCGCCCGCTGTTGATGAGCGGGGACATGCTCGGGGCCTGAAACGAAGCGGGCCCCGCAGGGCCCGCTGCCTCACTCGAGTTGGCTCAGCTGGTTTTCTGCAGGCGCACGGCGAGAACGTCGCAAGGCGCACCGTGCAGCACGTCGTTGGCGGTGGAGCCCAGCAGCAGGGCGAGGCCGTGGCGGCCGTGGCTGCCGACGACGATCAGGTCGCAGTCCTGCTCATCGGCGAGGCGGTGGATTTCCTGGCGCGGCTGGCCGTAGACCAGGTGGCATTGGGAGCTGGTGATTTCGGCGTAGGTGAGGGTGAACTGGTGTAGGCGTTCCTTGGCCTGGTCGAACTGCTGCTGTTGCAGCATCGATAGGTCCATCGGCACGTCGCCACCGAAGGCCATGGCCATGGGCTCGACCACATGCACCGCCGAGAGCCGGGCATCATTGGCCTTGGCCAGCGCGACCGCCCGCTTCATCACCGGGTCGCATTCTTCGGTGAGGTCGACGGCGACCAGAATGTGTTGGTAGGGCATGAGCGTCTCCTCCGGGGGACTCGATAATTATCAGTATGGCCCTAACGGCCGTGCTTGACCTGTTTGACCGGTATACCCGATATGACCACGTGGATGGTAATTCTTCTTATCGCATTGGTGCTCAGCCCCCTGACCTGGCTGATTCCTTCGCGCGGCCAGCGCGGGCAGATGGACTTGCGCCTGCAGGCGCGGCGCCTGGGCCTGGCCATGCAGATGGCGCAGCAGGACTGGCCGCACTGGCTGGAACGGCAGCCGCCGCGCCAGTGCGCCCAGTACCACCGCGCGCGCGGCAGGAACCGCGATGCCTGGTGCTACTGGCAGAGCGAGCCGGGTGTCTGGCTGGACCGCTGGCGCGAGGCGAGCGCCCCGGCTGAGCTGGCCCAGGCGCTGGCCAGCCTGCCGAAGGATGTCTACATGGTCGAGGCCACGCCCCAGTTCCTGGCGCTGTACTGGGGCGAGCGGGGCGACAGCAGCGATCTTGAGCGTGTCGCGACCTTCCTCAAGCAGCATGCCTGAAGCGATCAGCTCTGCTGCGCGGCATAAAGGCCGGAGACCTTCTCCAGGTCTTCAATGATGCGGTCGGAGTACTTGTTGATCAGGAACGGCACGCTGTTCTGGTTGTAGTTCTGCAGCGATTTTTCGATGTAGCGCCACTTGATCGCCACGCCGCGCAGCTCCTGGCCGATCTCCGGAGTGGTCTGTGGCGCCTGCTGCAGCTTCACCAGGTTGATCGCGAAGCGGTTGGCGAGGTCGTCCAGCGGGCGTTCCTCGCCGCCGCCGAAGAAGCTGGCGCCCACCGAGGCATTGCGCGAGGCGTAATCCACCGCGATGTCCTGCATCAGCAGGCTCTGCTCACGGGTCTGCTGGGTCAGCGGCGGGACCTTGCTGCCGCTTTCTTCCTGAATCTTCGCGTAGAGCTGCTCGGCGGTGTCCAGCAGCTTGCGGTTCTGTGCGGCGAGGTCGGCCACCGGTTGCAGGTCGGTGTAGCCGCTCTTGTCCAGTGCGCCAGTGAGGGTGTGCAACTGAGCCGCGTAGGCTTTCCATTCATCCTGCAGCTCGCTTCTGAGTTTCTTCGATTCGTTGCCGGGCATTTCCCCCAGCTTGCCCAGGGCGTCAGTCGCGCTCTGCGACGAGGCGTCGACCATCTTGGCGTACTTCTGGTCGCCTTCCATCGCGTTGAACATGAAGAAATCGCCAAGGCTGCGCTGGGCGGCCAGGCGCGTCTGGTGGACATTGAGCAGGTCGCTGGCGGTGTCGGCGGCAGCGATGAGGGGCAGGGCGGTGAGCGCGAGCGCGGACAGCAGACGCACGAGCGGACGGCTGGACATCGTTCCAACTCCTTGGAGCCATGGGCTTCTTGTTGTTTTGTTTTGCACAGGTTCCAGGCGTCCGCCAGCGTTGGCAGGAGGCAGATCGCCATTGCGCCCGACTCTAGCGCGGGCCATGGGGTTTGAACAGTGGCTGTCGGGACGGTGGTGCCAGGTAGCAATTGTCATGATAGGCGTGATGAATGGGGTATCAGGACTGCGCTGAATGCTCCGGCCCAGACGCCCCGGCCGCTTTGCGACTGTTACGTCTCGCCGATTGACAAGCATTGGCTTTTGCTAGAAGGTGGGCGCACCCAAATCAAACGGGCGTATGAATCGAGCGTTTGCCCTGCGCAGCGACTCGATCAGAACGCCCCGGCTATCGCGTCGGCGGGTGTGCCGCAAGCTTTGGGACTATCCTCGGCGACTGCCGGGCCGTCCCGATACACGGTGTCCGACGTGTGATTTCAAGCTTCCCTAGCGTGGAGATCAGTTGATGATTTACCAAGGTAAAGCCATCACGGTTAAGGCTCTTGAGAGCGGCATCGTCGAACTGAATTTCGACCTCAAGGGCGAGTCCGTCAACAAGTTCAACCGACTCACCCTGAATGAACTGCGCCAAGCAGTCGATACCATCAAGGCCGATGCGTCCGTCAAGGGCGTGATCGTGACCAGCGGCAAAGGCGTGTTCATCGTCGGCGCCGACATCACCGAGTTCGTCGACAACTTCAAGCTGCCTGACGAAGAGCTGCTGGCCGGCAACCTCGAAGCCAACAAGATCTTCAGCGACTTCGAAGACCTCAACGTTCCGACCGTAGCCGCGATCAATGGCATCGCTCTGGGCGGCGGTCTGGAAATGTGCCTGGCGGCCGACTTCCGTGTCATGAGCGCCACCGCCAAGGTCGGCCTGCCGGAAGTGAAGCTGGGTATCTACCCAGGCTTCGGCGGCACCGTTCGCCTGCCGCGCATCATCGGCTGCGACAACGCGGTCGAGTGGATTGCCTCGGGCAAGGAAAACAAGGCTGAAGACGCGCTGAAAGTCGGCGCCGTCGATGCCGTCGTGGCTCCCGAGCAGCTGCAAGCCGCCGCTCTGGACCTGGTCAAGCGCGCCATCGCCGGCGAGCTGGACCACAAGGCCCGCCGTCAGCCGAAGCTGGAAAAGCTCAAGCTGAACGCCATCGAGCAGATGATGGCCTTCGAGACCGCAAAGGG
Organism: Pseudomonas sp. AU11447; assembly: GCF_001672555.2. NCBI lineage: Bacteria > Pseudomonadati > Pseudomonadota > Gammaproteobacteria > Pseudomonadales > Pseudomonadaceae > Pseudomonas > Pseudomonas sp. AU11447. Next base: position 87,397 of record NZ_LZDG02000052.1, read on the forward strand.
CTTCGTTGCTGGCCAGGCCGGCCCGAACTACCCGGCTCCGGTCGAAGCGATCAAGTCGATCCAGAAAGCCGCCAACTTCGGTCGTGACAAAGCGCTGGAAATCGAAGCCCAGGGCTTCGTGAAACTGGCCAAGACCTCGGTTGCGCAGAGCCTGATCGGCCTGTTCCTGAACGACCAGGACCTGAAGAAGAAGGCCAAGCAGTACGACGAGATCGCCAAGGACGTGAAACTGGCTGCCGTACTGGGCGCCGGCATCATGGGTGGCGGCATCGCCTACCAGTCCGCTTCCAAGGGCACTCCGATCCTGATGAAGGATATCCGCGAAGAGGGTATCCAGATGGGTCTGAACGAGGCCTCGAAGCTGCTGGGCAAGCGCGTCGAGAAAGGCCGCATGACGCCGGCGAAAATGGCCGAGGCACTGAACGCCATTCGCCCGACCATGTCCTACGGCGACTTCGGCAACGTCGACATCGTCGTCGAAGCCGTGGTCGAGAATCCGAAGGTCAAGCAGATCGTTCTGGCTGAAGTTGAAGGCGTAGTGAAGGAAGATGCGATCCTCGCGTCGAACACCTCCACCATCTCCATCAACCTGCTGGCCAAGGCGCTCAAGCGTCCGGAAAACTTCGTCGGCATGCACTTCTTCAACCCGGTGCACATGATGCCGCTGGTAGAAGTCATCCGTGGCGAGAAGTCCAGCGACGTCGCCGTCGCCACCACCGTGGCCTACGCCAAGAAGATGGGCAAGAACCCCATCGTGGTGAATGACTGCCCCGGCTTCCTGGTCAACCGCGTGCTGTTCCCGTACTTCGGCGGCTTCTCCAAGCTGCTGGGCTTCGGTGTGGACTTCGTGCGTATCGACAAGATCATGGAGAAGTTCGGCTGGCCCATGGGCCCGGCCTATCTGTCCGACGTGGTCGGCATCGATACCGGCCACCATGGCCGTGACGTGATGGCTGAAGGCTTCCCGGACCGCATGGCCGTGGAAGGCAAGACTGCCGTCGACGTGATGTACGACGCCAACCGCCTGGGCCAGAAGAACGGCAAGGGCTTCTACGCCTACGAGACCGACAAGCGCGGCAAGCCGAAGAAAGTCACCGACCCGCAGGCGTATGAGCTGCTGAAGTCCATCGTCACCGAACAGCGCGAGCTGAGCGACGAGGACATCATCAACTACATGATGATCCCGCTGTGCCTGGAAACCGTGCGCTGCCTGGAAGACGGCATCGTCGAGACCGCTGCCGAGGCCGACATGGGCCTGATCTACGGCATCGGCTTCCCTCCCTTCCGTGGCGGTGCCCTGCGTTACATCGACTCCATCGGTGTGGCCGAATTCGTCGCACTGGCCGACAAGTACGCCGACCTGGGTGCGCTGTACCACCCGACCGCGAAGCTGCGTGAAATGGCCAAGAACGGCCAGAAGTTCTTCGGTTGAGTGCGCAACGAATAGAGCGAGAGTGAATTTATGAGCCTGAATCCGAGAGACGCCGTCATTGTCGACTTCGGCCGCACCCCGATGGGCCGTTCGAAGGGTGGCATGCACCGCAACACCCGCGCGGAGAACATGTCCGCGCACCTGATCAGCAAGCTGCTGGAGCGCAACCCGAAGATCGACCCGGCGGAAGTCGAGGACGTGATCTGGGGCTGCGTGAACCAGACCCTGGAGCAGGGCTGGAACATCGCGCGCATGGCGTCGCTGATGACCCAGATCCCGCACACCAGCGCCGGCCAGACCGTCAGCCGCCTGTGCGGTTCGTCCATGAGCGCCCTGCACACCGCCGTGCAGGCGATCCAGACCGGCAACGGTGACGTCTTCGTCATCGGTGGCGTGGAGCACATGGGCCACGTCGGCATGATGCACGGCGTCGATCCGAACCCGCACATGTCCCTGTACGCCGCCAAGGCGTCGGGCATGATGGGCCTGACCGCCGAGATGCTGGGCAAGATGCACGGCATCACCCGCGAGGCGCAGGACAAGTTCGGCGTGCGTTCGCACCAGCTGGCCTGGAAAGCGACCCAGGAAGGCAAGTTCAAAGACGAAATCATCCCGATGGAAGGCTACGACGAGAACGGCTTCCTGAAGATCTTCGACTTCGACGAAACCATCCGTCCGGAAACCACCCTGGAAAGCCTGGCCGCCCTGAAGCCGGCCTTCAACCCCAAGGGCGGCACCGTGACCGCGGGTACTTCCTCGCAGATCACCGACGGCGCTTCCTGCATGATCGTCATGAGCGCCCAGCGCGCCCAGGACCTGGGTGTACAGCCGATGGCCGTGGTTCGCGCCATGGCCGTGGCGGGCGTTGATCCGGCGATCATGGGCTACGGCCCGGTTCCGTCGACCAACAAGGCGCTCAAGCGCGCCGGCCTGACCATCAACGACATCGACTTCTTCGAGCTCAACGAAGCCTTCGCCGCACAGGCCCTGCCGGTGCTGAAGGACCTCAAGATCCTCGACAAGATGGAAGAGAAGGTCAACCTGCACGGCGGCGCCATCGCCCTGGGTCACCCGTTCGGCTGCTCTGGTGCGCGTATCTCCGGCACCCTGCTGAACGTGATGAGGCAGAACAGTGGCACCCTGGGCGTGTCCACCATGTGCGTGGGCCTCGGTCAGGGCATCACCACCGTCTTCGAACGCGTCTAAGCTTTCGTTGATGGGAGAGCCGGGGCCTTGTGCCCCGGCTTTCGTTTTTGTCGGGTGGGGATTGCCCGGCGGCCGCGCAATCAGCACAATCGCCGCCTTTTGGCCGGCGGAGGGAGAACCGACATGCACTTGCAGCCCGGATTGTATCGACACTACAAGGGACAGCAGTACCGCGTGCTCGGCGTCGCCCGGCATTCGGAGACCGAGGAAGACCTGGTGATCTACCAGGCGCTTTACGGCGAATTCGGTCTCTGGGTACGCCCGCTGAGCATGTTCACCGAGGCGGTGGAAGTGAATGGCGAGAAGGTTCCGCGATTCGCTCTGATCAGCGCCGAAGATGATCCGTTGGGTCTCCAGACCGGCCCGTCCGGCGAAACCCAAGCTTGACCTTGGCGCGACCGCCACTATATATAGCGGTGCCGCTCCAAGCGCCTCCCTCCTTGTAAATTCATCTTTTCGACGCAGGAATCTTCCGATCCATGGGTAAATCGCTGGTCATCGTGGAATCACCGGCCAAGGCCAAGACCATCAACAAGTACCTGGGCAACCAGTACGTGGTGAAGTCGAGCATCGGCCACATCCGCGACCTGCCCACCAGCGGCTCGTCCGCGTCGAAGGAGCCTGCGGCGAAAGCGCGCAAGACCGCTTCCGAAGCGCCGGCCCTGTCGCCGAAGGAGAAGGCCAAGCGCCAGCTCGTCACCCGCATGGGCGTCGACCCGGAGCACGGCTGGAAGGCCAAGTACGAGATCCTGCCCGGCAAGGAAAAGGTGATCGAGGAACTGCGCCGCCTGGCCAAGGACGCCGACACCATCTATCTCGCAACCGACTTGGACCGCGAAGGGGAGGCCATTGCCTGGCACCTGCGCGAGGCTATCGGTGGCGACGACTCGCGCTACAAGCGCGTGGTCTTCAACGAAATCACCAAGAAGGCCATCCAGGAGGCCTTCTCCCAGCCCGGCGAGCTGGATATCAATCGCGTGAATGCCCAGCAGGCGCGCCGCTTCCTCGATCGCGTGGTGGGCTACATGGTCTCCCCGCTGCTGTGGGCGAAGATCGCTCGTGGCCTGTCCGCCGGCCGTGTGCAGTCGGTGGCGGTGAAGCTGGTTGTGGAGCGCGAGCGCGAGATCCGCGCCTTCGTCCCGGAAGAGTACTGGGAAGTGCATGCCGACCTCGGCACGCCGAAGAACGACAAGGTTCGCTTCGAAGTGGTGCGCGAGAAGGGCGAAGCCTTCAAGCCGCTCAATGAAGCACAGGCCATGGCTGCCCTGGAGAAGCTCAAGGCTTCCAGCTACAGCATCGCCAAGCGCGAGGACAAGCCGACCTCCAGCAAGCCCTCGGCACCGTTCATCACTTCCACCCTGCAGCAAGCCGCGAGCAATCGCCTGGGCTTCGGTGTGAAGAAGACCATGATGATGGCCCAGCGTCTCTACGAAGCCGGCTACATCACCTATATGCGTACCGACTCGACCAACCTGTCGGCCGACGCCATCGATATGGTGCGCGGCTTCATCGACAGCGAGTTCGGCAAGAAATACCTGCCGGCCAAGCCGAACTTCTACTCCAGCAAGGAAGGCGCCCAGGAAGCGCACGAAGCGATTCGTCCTTCCGACGTCAACCTGCGTCCGACCCAGCTGTCGGGCATGGAGCGCGACGCCGAGCGCCTGTACGACCTGATCTGGCGCCAGTTCGTGGCCTGCCAGATGCCGCCGGCCGAGTACCTGTCCACCACCGTCAGCGCCGCTGCCGGTGATTTCGAGCTGCGTGCCAAGGGCCGCATCCTCAAGTTCGATGGCTACACCAAGGTGCTGCCGCAGCAGAGCAAGCCGGGCGAGGACGACGTCCTGCCGGTCATGAACCAGGGCGACGCGATGAAGCTGCTCAAGCTCGACCCGAGCCAGCACTTCACCAAGCCTCCGGCACGCTTCTCCGAAGCCAGCCTGGTCAAGGAGCTGGAAAAGCGCGGCATCGGTCGCCCGTCCACCTACGCTGCGATCATCTCCACCATCCAGGAGCGCGGCTACGTCACTACCCACAACCGCCGCTTTTACGCGGAAAAGATGGGCGACATCGTCACCGACCGTCTCAACGAGAGCTTCTCCAATCTGATGGACTACGGCTTCACCGCCGGCATGGAAGAGAACCTCGATGACGTGGCCCAGGGCGAGCGCGACTGGAAAAATGTGCTGGACGAATTCTACGGCGACTTCCGCAAGAAGCTCGACCTGGCCGAAGCCTCCAACGACGGCATGCGCGCCAACCAGCCGACTCTGACCGACATCCCCTGCCGCGAGTGCGGCCGGCCGATGATGATCCGTACTGCCTCCACCGGCGTGTTCCTCGGCTGCTCCGGCTACAGCCTGCCGCCGAAAGAGCGCTGCAAGGCGACCGTGAACCTGATTCCGGGCGACGAGATCGCCGCGGATGACGAGGGCGAATCCGAGTCCCGCGTGCTGCGTGGCAAGCATCGCTGCCCGATCTGCAGCACCGCGATGGATGCCTATCTGGTCGACGAGAAGCGCAAGCTGCACATCTGTGGTAACAACCCGGATTGCGCCGGCTACGAGATCGAAGAGGGGCAGTACCGCATCAAGGGTTACGAAGGCCCGAGCCTTGAATGCGACAAGTGCGGCAGCGAGATGCAGCTCAAGACCGGCCGCTTCGGCAAGTTCTTCGGTTGCACCAACCCGACCTGCAAGAACACCCGCAAGCTGCTGAAGAATGGCGAGCCTGCACCGCCGAAGATGGACGCCATTCGCATGCCGGAACTCAAGTGCGAGAAGGTGGACGACATCTACGTACTGCGTGACGGCGCTTCCGGCCTGTTCCTGGCCGCCAGCCAGTTCCCGAAGAACCGCGAGACCCGTGCTCCGCTGGTGGCCGAACTGCTGCCGCACAAGGACGAGCTGGATCCGAAGTACCACTTCCTGCTCGCCGCGCCGGCAAAAGACCCGGATGGCCGCCCGGCGGTGATCCGCTTCAGCCGCAAGACCAAGGAGCAGTACGTGCAGTCCGAAGTCGACGGCAAGCCCACCGGCTGGCGTGCTTTCTTCGACGGCGGCAAGTGGAAGGTCGAAGACAAGCGCTGATGGAAGGCGCGCCCCGCTGAGGCGGGGCGTGCTTATACTGCCGAAGTCGACTGCAGAGGGCCCGGTCATGGCGAACGAACTCTATACCCGCACCAACCAGAAGCTGTTCTTCGCCGGCCTTGCCCTGGAAGCCTGGCGCAGCGCCGAAACGGCGCGTGCGATGAATGCCCAGGCGCGCATTCAGGCCGAGCGCGAATCGGCGCTGTTCCATCTCTATGGTGCCGTGCTGGGCGTGGCCCATGAGATCGCCGGCTACTACCGCCTGCCCCAGGCCGGTGCGCCGCGCGTCGATATGCTGCTGAATGCCGAGGTGCTGGCCGCCGCTCCAAGCCCGGAGCTGGCCGAAATGGTCGAGCTGGCGCAATCGCCCGAAGCCTGGCTGGGTTGCCTGCTGGCCGCCTATGCTGCGCTGTTCCAGCCCCCGAGCGAGCCGAAGAAAGCCAAGGTCGATCCGACCCAACCGCTGATCCAGGCAGTGAATGTCGACGACGAGACGCCGCACGAACTGGGCAATGAAGAGCTGGAAGCCTGGCGCAGAGCCCTGAAGGATCTGGTGCTGCGTTTCCGCGCTTCGCTCACCGAGCTCTGATTCCCGCTTCACACTGTGCCGGCCTTCTGGTCGGCCGATGCGCGCTTTGGCTAGGGCGTAGTGGGTGTGGCTGTTACACTACGCGTTCTGCTGTGGAGAACTTCGCTATGCCAACCTCATTTCTGGAAATTGTCGAGCTGCCTGACGGGCGCATTGTGCTGCGTCGCGCGGACGAGGAGGAGGCGCTGGTGACCCTGGAGTTCTCCGCCGATGCCAAGGGCTTCCTGCAGGGCCAGCACATCGAGATCGCCAAGGCGATGTTCAATGTCGGTGTGCAGATGGCTGGTCGTCTCGCCGAAGGTGGCGACATGGGCATGGACGACGAAGGTCCGCGCGTCCTGCACTGAGTTCTGCCGCCTCACCGCGCTCGCGGTGAGGCTTCTTGTTCAGTTCATCCCAGACGAATATTCAGGCTCTGCGCCTGGCCGGCAACGGCAGCGCGGGAAAGCTGCCTGCGCGCGTTTTCGCTGAGATTCAGCCAGCTCACCACAGTGTGGCTGTTGCCCAGGCGTAGCGCTTCGCAGGCCAGGGCCTGTGCTGCAGCTTGGTCGCGGGCGGGCAGCAGGAGGATGCGTTCGCGGTTCAGGCCGGCCTTGCGCAGCCAGTCCGGCGTCAGGCTGGAGGGTGGGGCGATCAGTGTCAGCCAGCGGGAATCGCTTTCCTCGCTGAGTCCACGGAGCATCGGCGCCAGCAGCGTCAGGCACTGGCCGGGTAGTCCGCGCAGGGCAATCTCGCTGAAGGCGCTATCGTCGGCAACCGGTTCGGCCTCCAGCAGTTCAGGGAGCAGGGGAGCAGTACCGCTCGCCCAGAGTGCTTCCTGGAACAGCGGGAGTTGCGGCAGGTTCTGTGGCTGCGGGTACTGCATGGTTGTCTCCTGTTCAGCGACGGATCACGCCGACGCTCAAGCCTTCGATGACCAGTTCCTGTTCCTTGAGGTCCACCTCGATGGGGGCGAACTCCGGGTTCTCGGCGAGCAGCCAGACCTTGCTGCCTTCGCGCTTGAAGCGCTTCACCGTGACCTCTTCACCCAGGCGAGCGACCACGATCTGGCCGTTGCGCGCCTCGCGAGTGACGTGCACGGCGAGCAGGTCGCCGTCCATGATGCCGACGTCCTTCATGCTCTGGCCGCGTACGCGCAGCAGGTAGTCCGCCGGCGGATTGAAGAAGGTGGGGTTGATCCGGCAGGTGTCGTCGACGTTCTGCTCGGCGAGGATCGGCGCGCCGGCAGCGACGCGGCCGATGATCGGCAGTTCGTCGTCATTGGCAGCGGCCTTGGGCTCGAAGCCGGGGATGCGGATGCCGCGGGAGGCGCCCGGGGTCATCTCGATGGCGCCTTTGCGGGCGAGGGCTTTCAGGTGCTCCTCGGCGGCGTTGGGCGACTTGAAGCCGAGTTCCTGGGCGATCTCCGCGCGGGTGGGCGGATAGCCGTTGGCTTCCAGGCAGCGTTTGATGAAGGCGAGGATCTCGGCTTGGCGCGGCGTGAGCTTCAGCATGTCCATACTCTGGCTTTTTATACAGTGCCTGGAATTATATACAGTGATGGCGGGCTGGCAATGCTTTTATTGGGCGAGGCTGTTGGTGGAACGTTCGTGCATGTAACCTTTGGACGCTGGCAGGCGTCTTGCTGTACATAGGTCTCTCGTCGCATTGCCATGATATTGGTAACAATCCATCGCACTTTGCTTGACAATAGAAGACGCTGAAACGTATGTTTCAAACAAGTGTTTGTCAGGCGGAGTAGCCATGGCCCAGTCGGAAACCGTCGAACGCATCCTGGATGCTGCGGAACAGCTGTTCGCGGAGAAAGGCTTCGCCGAAACCTCCTTGCGTCTGATCACCAGCAAGGCGGGGGTGAACCTCGCGGCGGTGAACTACCACTTCGGCTCGAAGAAGGCGCTGATCCAGGCGGTCTTCTCGCGCTTCCTCGGCCCGTTCTGCGCCAGTCTCGAGAAGGAGCTGGATCGCCGTCAGGCCAAGCCCGATGCGCCGCGTGCCACGCTGGAAGAGCTGCTTGAACTGCTCGTGGTCCAGGCCATGGCCGTCAAGCCGCGCAGCGGCAATGACCTGTCCATCTTCATGCGCCTGCTGGGCCTGGCGTTCAGCCAGAGCCAGGGGCACCTGCGCAAGTACCTCGAAGAGGTCTATGGCAAGGTGTTCCGCCGCTACATGCTGCTGGTGAACGAGTCCGCGCCGCGTCTGCCGCCGCTGGAACTCTTCTGGCGCGTGCACTTCATGCTGGGTACTGCGGTGTTCAGCATGTCCGGCATCAAGGCGTTGCGCGCCATGGCCGAGAACGATTTCGGGGTGAATACTTCGATCGAGCAGGTGATGCGTCTGATGGTGCCGTTCCTGGCCGCCGGGATGCGCGCCGACAGCGGCGTCAGCGATCCTTCGCTGGCTGGCGCCCAGCTCAAGCCGCGCACCAAATCCAGCAGCGCGCCGGCACCCGCCAAGGTTTGATCCAGGGCCCGGCCTTGCGCTGGGCTGTATCGGCCTGATCGGCTACAGTAGCCGGCCATGGCTGATCTCGATCTTCTGCATATCTCCCTTGCTGACCAGATGCTCTACGGCTTTGCCGCGGGGCACCTTGTCGTGCGTTTTCCTGTATCCAGCGCCGCCAACGGCGGGGGCGAATGCAACGGTTCCGGCTGCACGCCGCGCGGCTTGCACCAGATTCGCGCGCGCATCGGCGAGGGGCTGCCCAAAGGTGCGGTGCTGAAAGGGCGCCGCTGGACTGGCGAGACCTGGACGGCCGCTCTTCACGATGAGTTTCCCGGCCGTGACTGGATCCTCTCGCGAATTCTCTGGCTCAGTGGCTGCGAGCCGGGGCGCAACCGGTTGGGCAAGATCGATACCTTCCGCCGCTACATCTACCTGCACGGTACGCCGGACTGCGAGCCCATGGGCACGCCGCTGTCCCATGGCTGTATCCGCCTGCGCAACGACGACCTGCTGGAACTCTTTCCCAGGGTTCCCCTCCATTGCCGGGTCCGAATCGAAGAGGCCGCCTGTCCCGAGTGGCGCGTGGCGCACTTGAATTGAAAGGAATGTACATGCAAGGCTCACTGATGCTCGACATCGGCGGCACCTGGCTAACCGCCGAGGACCGCCAGATCCTGCGCCAGCCGGAAGTCGGCGGCCTGATCATCTTCGCCCGCAACATCGAGTCTCCGCGCCAGGTGCGCGAGTTGATGGCCGCCATCCGTGCGGTGCGCCCCGATTTGCTGCTCGCGGTGGACCAGGAAGGTGGCCGCGTGCAGCGCCTGCGCCAGGGCTTCCTGCGTCTGCCGGCCATGCGTGCCATCGCCGATAACGCCAACGCCGAACGACTGGCCGAGCAGTGCGGCTGGCTGATGGCGACCGAGGTGCTGGCGGTGAGGCTCGACCTGAGCTTCGCTCCGGTGCTGGATCTGGACCACCAGCGCAGCGCCGTCGTCGGCAGCCGCGCCTTCGAAGGCAATCCGGAGCGTGCCGTTGCGCTGGCTGGTGCGTTCATTCGTGGTATGCGCGCCGCCGGCATGGCCTCTACCGGCAAGCACTTCCCCGGCCACGGTTGGGCGGAAGTCGATTCCCATGTGGGGATTCCCGAGGACGAGCGCACGCTGGAGCAGATCCGCGCCGTGGACCTGGTGCCGTTCCAGCGTCTTTCCGGCGAGCTGGATGCGCTGATGCCGGCCCACGTGATCTACCCGCAGGTCGACCCGAATCCAGCCGGCTTCTCCCGTCGCTGGCTGCAGGACATCCTGCGCGGCGAACTGGGCTTCGACGGCGTGATCTTCAGCGATGACCTGTCCATGGCCGGCGCTCATGTGGTCGGCGATGCCGCCAACCGCATCGAGGCCGCCCTGAGTGCCGGCTGCGACATGGGGCTGGTGTGCAATGACCGCGCCTCCGCCGAGCTGGCCCTGAGTGCCCTGCAGCGCCTGAAGGTCAGCGCGCCGCAGCGCCTTGAACGCATGCGTGCCAAAGCCTGGCCGGGCATCGAATACAAGCAACTGCCGCGTTGGCAACAAGCCGTCGGCGAACTGCGTGCCGCACAACTGATCGACTAAGGATTTGCCATGACTGTCTACGCCATCATCGGCGGTACCGGCCTGACCCAATTGGAAGGGTTGACCCTGAAGGATGCCATCGAGCTGGAGACGCCCTACGGTGCCCCCTCGGCGGCCGTTCAGCGCGGCGAGTTCGCCGGCCGCGAGGTGCTGTTCCTCGCTCGCCACGGCCATCCGCACCGTTTCCCGCCGCATCAGGTGAACTACCGCGCCAACCTCTGGGCGCTGCAGCAGGCTGGCGCCCAGGCTGTGCTCGCGGTGAACGCCGTGGGCGGCATCCATGCTGCGATGGGGAGTGGTCACCTGTGTGTGCCGCACCAGATCGTCGATTACACCTGGGGGCGCGAGCACACCTATTTCGCCGGTGACATTGACCATGTCACCCATATCGACTTCAGCCACCCCTACGATGAGCCGCTGCGCCAGAAGCTGATCGTCGCACTGCAGGCGTTGGGTTATGCGTACAGCAGTCATGGTGTCTACGCGGCTACCCAGGGGCCGCGCCTGGAAACCGTGGCGGAGATCGCCAAGCTGGAGCGCGACGGCTGCGACATCGTCGGCATGACCGGTATGCCCGAAGCCGCGCTGGCACGTGAGCTGGACTTGCCATATGCCTGCCTGTCGCTGGTGGTGAATCCGGCGGCGGGCAAGTCCAGCGGCATCATCACTATGGCCGAGATCGAGCAGGCGTTGCACGAAGGCATCGGCAAGGTGCGCGAGGTGCTGGGGCGCGTTCTGGTGAGCTGAGCCAATACTGTAGGAGCGAGGGGGACGCCTAGTTCTTGCTCACGAACCGCTTGGCACCGCGCCTTGCGGGTTCGCGAGCAAGCTCGCTCCTACGAAGAGCAAAAGAAAAAGCCCGGCGATTGCCGGGCTTTTTCTTTATTGCGCGGGCTGGGCCGGCGGCGGGGCGTCGAAGCCACTGTCTGCCGGAGCGGCAGGCGCAGGCTGCTGCGGCGCGTCCGGGCCGGTCGGCGCCTCGTCTTCCATGCCCGGCGGTGGGGCGGCGGCCGGCTTGGCGTTGAGCGGGGTCACTTTAATCAACATGCCCAGGCTCGGGTGGTCGAGGTAGGTCAGCACGCTGTTCTTCAGGCTGGCTTCCTGGACCATGTGCTGGCTGGCGGCGAGCAGGCCGTCCTGGCCGAACTGGTTGATCCAGAAATCAGTCTGGGTGTTCACGAAGCGTTGTTGGCTGAGAGTGACGGTACCTTCCACCGGGAAGTGGCTGTCACGCTGGGCGCCCTCGGTCAGGGAAACCTTCACCGGGTTGGCATCGATTTCCTGGCGCCAGGCCTTGTGCATCAGCACCTGGAAGCCTTCGTTCTGCTTGAGCTTGGCGACCTGGGCGTCCATGGCGGTAGGGCGCGAGCTGTCCGGGCCGGGCGGTTGCGCACCCTTGGCCCAGTCATCCGGGGCGGGGCGACTGGCGAGCACGACGTCGCCGGACTGCTGGAAGAGGATCAGCTCTACCTGGTAAGGCTCGGCAAAGGCCGCCGGCGACAGCAGTGCCAGCGACAGCAGCAGGGGTTGGAACAGGCGCATTGCACGGAATCCTTAGTGAGTCTGTGGCGTGAGGCGCTCGAGCAGCGCTTCCAGCGTGTTGAACCGTTCTTCCGGGCGCTCCATGGGCACCTGGAACTTGAAGAGGGTGGCCCCTTCGAATTTGTACCGATTGGGCTGGCTCTGGATCATCTTGATCAGCACCAGCGGGTCGACGCAGGTATCGGCGGCGAATTCTACCCGGCCTCCCTGGGGCCCGGCATCTACCTTCACTATCCCGAGCTTTTCCGCCTGCAGTTTCAGCAAAGTCAGACGGATCAGGTTCTTCGCCGGCTCTGGCAGCAGGCCGAATCGGTCGATCATTTCCACCTGCAGTTCGCGCAGGCCGTCTTCGTCGGCGGCGTTGGCGATGCGCTTGTAGAGGATCAGGCGGGCGTGGACGTCCGGCAGGTAGTCTTCCGGGATCAGCGCCGGCACGCGCAGATTGATGTCCGGGCCGCCGCCCAGCGGCTGTTCCAGGTTTGGCTGCTCGCCCTTGCGGATTGCCTTCACCGCGCGCTCGAGCATTTCCATATAGAGGGTGAAGCCCACCGCCTGGATCTGCCCGCTCTGGCCATCGCCGAGCAGTTCGCCGGCGCCGCGGATCTCCAGGTCATGCGTGGCCAGCACGAAGCCGGCGCCGAGGTCCTGGGCGTTGGCGATGGCTTCCAGGCGCTTCTCGGCGTCCGGGGTCATCTGCTTGCGTGGCGGGGTGAGCAGATAGGCGTAGGCCTGGTGGTGGCTGCGGCCGACCCGGCCGCGCAGCTGGTGCAGCTGGGCCAGGCCGAATTTGTCGGCGCGCTCGATGAGGATGGTGTTGGCGCTGGGCACGTCGATGCCGGTCTCGATGATGGTCGAGGCCACCAGCACGTTGAAGCGCTTGTGGTAGAAGTCGCTCATCACCCGTTCCAGGTCGCGCTCGTTCATCTGCCCGTGGCCGATGCCGATGCGCGCTTCGGGAACCAGCTCCGCCAGGTCGCGGGCGCACTTCTCGATGGTCTTCACTTCGTTGTGCAGGAAGTACACCTGGCCGCCGCGCAGCAGTTCGCGCAGCAGGGCTTCCTTGATCACCGACTTCTGCTCTTCCATGACGAAGGTGCGCACGGACAACCGGCGCGCCGGTGGCGTGGCGATGATCGACAGGTCACGCATGCCGGCGACCGCCATGTTCAGTGTGCGCGGGATCGGCGTGGCGGTGAGGGTGAGGATGTCCACCTCGCTGCGCAGCGCCTTGAGCTGCTCCTTCTGGCGCACGCCGAAGCGGTGCTCTTCGTCGATGATGACCAGGCCGAGGTTCTTGAACTTCACATCGTCCTGCAACAGTTTGTGGGTGCCGATGACGATGTCGACCTTGCCCTCGGCGAGCTGACCTACGGCGCCTTCGACTTCCTTGGCGGACTTGAAGCGGCTCATCACCTCGACCGTTACCGGCCAGTCAGCAAAGCGGTCGCGGAAGCTGTTGTAGTGCTGTTGGGCGAGGAGGGTGGTGGGCACCAGCACGGCGACCTGTTTGCCGCTGTGCACCGCGACGAAGGCCGCGCGCATGGCCACTTCGGTCTTGCCGAAGCCCACGTCGCCGCAAACCAGGCGGTCCATCGGCTTTTCCGAGAGCATGTCGGCGACCACCGCTTCGATGGCGGTCTGCTGGTCCGGGGTTTCCTCGAAGGGGAAGCCGGCGGAGAAGGTGGCGTAGTCGACCTGCGGGTCCTTGAAGGCGTAGCCCTTGCGCGCGGCGCGGCGGGCATAGATGTCGAGCAGTTCGGCGGCGACGTCGCGGACCTGTTCGGCGGCCTTGCGCTTGGCCTTCTGCCAGGTTTCCGAACCCAGCTTGTGCAACGGCGCCAGGGCATCGTCGCTGCCGGTGTAGCGGGCGATCAGGTGCAGGTTGGCCACCGGCACGTAAAGCTTGGCTTCATCGGCGTATTGCAGGGCGAGGAATTCGGCGTTCTGGCCGTCGATCTCCAGGGTGATCAGGCCCATGTAGCGGCCGACGCCGTGGTCGATGTGCACCACCGGCGCGCCTTCGCGCAGCTCGGTGAGGTTCTTGATGACGTTCTCGCCACCGTCGCGGGTCTTCTCGCGGCGCCGACGCTGCATGACGCGCTGGCCGAACAGCGGGCTCTCGGCCACCAGGGCGATGCCCGGCTGGCCCTTGTCGGCGTCCAGCAGCAGGCCTTCGTCCATCGGTGCGATGGTGATCGCCAGGCGGTCCTTGTGCGCCAGGAAGCCCGGCCAGCCTTCGACCTCGATCGGGCGCAGCTTCAGCCGCGCCAGCAGTTCCAGCAGCACTTCGCGGCGGCCGGCGGATTCGGCGGTGAAGAGGATGCGTCCGTCGAACTGCTCGATGAATTGGCGCAGGCGCGCCAGCGGCTCGGTGGCCTTGGCCTCGATGGCCAGCTCCGGCAGCGGCTCGGCAGGGAAGCGCTCGCGTCCGACGCCGGTCTCGATGGGCTCGGGGCTGACCACCACGCGCGGCCAGTTCTTCAGACGGGCGAAGCAGTCCTCTACCGGCAGGAAGACTTCAGCGGGCGGCAGCAGCGGGCGCTCCGGGTCGTAGCGGCGGTCTTCGTAGCGGTTGCGTACGTCGGTCCAGAACTGCTCGGCGGCGGTTTCGATGCCCGGCAGGGAGAACACCTGGGTGTCCTGGGGCAGGTAGTCGAACAGCGTCGATGTCTCGCCATCTTCGAAGAACAGCGGGATGTAGTACTCGATGCCGGCAGGTGTCAGGCCGCTGGCCAGGTCCTGGTAGATCGGGCAACGGCGGTAGTCGACGTCGAAGCGCTCGCGGAAGCGGCCGCGGAAGCCGGTCACCGCTTCCTTGCGCAGCGGGAACTCGCGCGCCGGCAGCAGGCGAATGCTCTCCACCTTGTCGATGGAGCGCTGGGTTTCCGGATCGAAGGTACGAAGCGTCTCGATTTCGTCGTCGAACAGGTCGATCCGGTAGGGCAGTTCGCTGCCCATGGGGAACAGGTCGATCAGCGCGCCGCGCACGGCGAACTCGCCGTGTTCGTAGACGGTATCTACACAGCGATAGCCGGCGGCCTCGAAGCGGCTGCGCATCTGCTCGACGTCAAGCTTCTGGCCGACGTCCAGCACCAGGCTGCTGCCAAGCAGGAACTTGGCCGGCGCCAGACGGTGCAGGGCGGTGGTGATGGGCACCACCAGCACGCCGCGGCGCAGTTCGGGCAGTTGATAAAGGGCGGCGACGCGCTGGGAGATGATGTCCTGGTGCGGCGAGAAGACGTCGTAAGGCAGGGTTTCCCAGTCCGGCAGCTGCAGAACCGGCAGGTCTGGCGCAAAGAAGCGCAGCTCCTGCTCCAGGCGCTCGGCGCTCTGGCTGTCGGCGGTCAGCAACAGGGTGAAACGTTTGGCTGGGCCGGCCGCTTCAGCGATGGCCAGGCTCAGGGCGGCCCCGGGGAGGTTGCCCCAGGATTGCTTGCCGGCAGCTGTCGGCAATTTAGGGATACGCAATACGGACACGGGCGTTCGTGGCTCCGGTCGAGGGATTTGACCGGTCGGATTGTAACTATCCCGATTGACGGATGTCAGTCATACGACCGCTGCGGATTGCCGGCGATTGTTCACGCCGTCATAATGTAGCCCCTTTTTTCTTCTCCTACATGTGGAAGGTATTGCCCGTGACCCAGAAGCCCGACCAGTGTCTCGGTGAGTGGATCGATCGTGAAGCCCTCGCGGAAGCCATGATTCCGCTGATCGGCCAACTCTACCGTAACAACAACGTGGTGACCTCGATCTACGGCCGTGGCCTGATCAACCGTTCGGTGATCGCGATTCTCAAAGCGCACCGTTTCGCCCGTCACCGCCTGGCCGAAGAAGGCGGGCTGTCGGTTCACGACACTTTCCCGATCCTCAAGGCGATGAGCGAGCTCAAGCTGGGCGCCGCTTCCGTCGACCTGGGCAAGATGGTTGCCAAGTTCAAGGCCGAAGGTAACGGTCGCAGCATCGAGCAGTTCACCAAGGACGAGCTGGCCGACGTGGTCGGCAAGCAGAACGGCGGCGCTCGCGAAGGCACCGACGTCGTCCTGTACGGCTTCGGTCGTATCGGCCGCCTGCTGGCGCGCATCCTCATCGAGAAGACCGGTGGTGGCGACGGCCTGCGCCTGCGCGCCATCGTCGTCCGCAAGGGCGCCGAGAACGATCTGGTCAAGCGCGCCAGCCTGCTGCGTCGCGACTCCGTGCATGGTCCGTTCGATGGCACCATCACCATCGACGAAGAACACAACACCATCACTGCCAACGGCAACCTGATCCAGGTGATCTACTCCAACGACCCGGCGTCGATCGACTACACCCAGTACGGCATCAAGAAAGCCCTGCTGGTCGACAACACCGGCAAGTGGC
Source organism: Pseudomonas sp. AU11447 (assembly GCF_001672555.2). Lineage (NCBI taxonomy): Bacteria > Pseudomonadati > Pseudomonadota > Gammaproteobacteria > Pseudomonadales > Pseudomonadaceae > Pseudomonas > Pseudomonas sp. AU11447. The sequence goes on from NZ_LZDG02000052.1 coordinate 103,663, forward strand.
GTGACGCCGAAGGCCTGGGCCAGCACCTGAAGTGCCCGGGTATCGACCGCGTGATCCTCACCGCTCCGGGCAAGGGCGCGCTGAAGAACGTCGTGCATGGCATCAACCATGGCGATATCACCGCTGACGACAAGATCGTTTCCGCCGCTTCCTGCACCACCAACGCCATCGTGCCGGTGCTGAAAGCCGTCAACGACCAGTACGGCATCGTCAACGGCCACGTCGAAACCGTTCACTCGTTCACCAACGACCAGAACCTGATCGACAACTTCCACAAGGGCAGCCGCCGTGGCCGCGCTGCGCCGCTGAACATGGTGATCACCGAAACTGGCGCCGCGACTGCTGCCGCCAAGGCTCTGCCGGTTCTGAAGGGCAAGCTGACCGGCAACGCCATCCGCGTTCCGACGCCGAACGTCTCCATGGCGATCCTGAACCTGAACCTGGAAAAGGCCACCACCCGCGAAGAGATCAACGAGTACCTGCGCCAGATGGCCATGCACTCGGACCTGCAGAAGCAGATCGACTTCGTTGCTTCCCAGGAAGTGGTCTCCACCGACTTCGTCGGCTCTCGCCACGCGGGCGTCGTCGATGCCGAAGCGACCATCGCCAACGACAACCGCGTCGTCCTGTACGTGTGGTACGACAACGAGTTCGGCTACAGCTGCCAGGTCGTCCGCGTGATGGAAGACATGGCTGGCGTGAACCCGCCGGCTTTCCCGCGCTGATCCAGGCGGTCTAGATAAACGGGAGCTCTCGGGCTCCCGTTTTTCGTTACTGGCTCCACCATAATCATCAATAAAATCTGCCAATTCCTGAACCTGGAAAGACTTCAAATGGATGGACAACATCTGCATGAAGGCGAGCTGAAGCGCGGTCTGAAGAACCGCCACATCCAGCTGATCGCCCTCGGCGGCGCCATCGGTACCGGCCTGTTCCTGGGCTCGGCCGGCGTCCTGCAATCCGCCGGCCCGTCGATGATCCTCGGCTACGCCATCGGCGGCTTCATCGCGTTCCTGATCATGCGCCAGCTGGGCGAGATGATCGTCGAGGAGCCTGTCGCCGGTTCCTTCAGCCACTTTGCGCACAAGTACTGGGGTGGTTTCGCCGGCTTCATGTCGGGCTGGAACTACTGGGTGCTGTACATCCTGGTGGGCATGTCGGAGCTGACCGCGGTCGGCAAGTACATCCAGTTCTGGTGGCCGGACTTCCCGACCTGGGCGACGGCGGCCGTGTTCTTCGTGCTGATCAACGCCATCAACCTGTTCAACGTGAAGGCTTTCGGCGAAACCGAGTTCTGGTTCGCGATCATCAAGGTCGTCGCCATCATCGGCATGATCCTGCTCGGCGTCTGGCTGCTGGTCAGCGGCACCGGCGGCCCGCAGGCCTCGGTGAGCAACCTGTGGGCCCACGGCGGCTTCTTCCCCAATGGCTGGAAGGGGCTGATCATGGTCCTGGCGATCATCATGTTCTCCTTCGGTGGTCTGGAGCTGGTCGGTATCACCGCCGCCGAAGCCTCCGAGCCGAAGAAGGTGATCCCCAAGGCGATCAACCAGGTCATCTATCGAATCCTGATCTTCTACATCGGCGCCCTGGCCGTGCTGCTCTCGCTGTACCCGTGGGATGCCCTGCTGCAGAGCATCAACAGCGCTGGTGACCCCTACAGCGGCAGCCCGTTCGTGAAGGTCTTCTCGCTGCTGGGCAGTGAGTACGCGGCGAACATCCTGAACTTCGTGGTGCTCACCGCCGCGCTGTCGGTCTACAACAGCTGCGTGTACTGCAACAGCCGCATGCTCTACGGCCTGGCCGAGCAGGGCGACGCGCCGCGCGCCTTCGCCAAGGTCGATGACCGTGGCGTACCGCTGCTGGCCATTGGCGTGTCGGCCTTCATCACCCTGGCGTGCGTCGTGGTCAACTACGTGATCCCGCACCAGGCGCTGGAGCTGCTGATGTCCCTGGTGGTCGCCGCGCTGGTGATCAACTGGGCGATGATCAGCCTGGCCCACATGAAGTTCCGCAAGGCCATGGCGGCCAAGGGTGTGCAGCCGTTCTTCCGCGCGCTGTGGTACCCCTTCGGCAACTGGCTGTGCCTGGCCTTCGTGGTGTTCATCCTGGGCATCATGCTGCAGATCCCTGGCATCGACGTGTCGGTGTATGCGATCCCGGTGTGGATCGTGCTGATGGGCGCCTGCTATTTCCTGTTCAAGCGCAAGTCCCCGGCCAAGGCTGACGCCTGAGCCGGTTGAGGAACGGGAGCTTCGGCTCCCGTTTTCTTTTGGTAATGCACCTTTGCCACAGCGGAAACAGTGCGGCGGGGTGCTTGCGGTAGAATGCCCGGCGCCGCGCGCCTGCCGGCTGATGGAGAAGACCTTGTCCCGTGCAAGCCTGTTGATCGTGCTACTGGTCGCGACCTTGACTGGCTGCGGGCAGTCCATCGAACGCTTCGGCGGCCCGACCATGGGCAGCAGCTACACGGTGCAATACGTGCCCACCGGCAAGGCGCCGGACGCTGCGAAGCTCAAGGCGGAGGTCGATACGATTCTGGCCAGCCTCGACGAGCAGTTCTCTACCTACCGCGACGATTCCGTGGTCTCCCGCTTCAATGCCCTGCCGGCCGGCGCCTGTATGGCTTTGCCGGCGGACATGCTCAAGCTCTGGCGCTATGGCGAGGAGCTGTCGCAACAGAGCGGAGGCGCCTTCGACCTGACCGTCGAGCCGCTGATGAACCTGTGGGGCTTCGGCCCGCAGTCGCGCCGCGAGCAGGTACCGGCCCCGGCCGATCTGCAGCGTGAACGCGCCCGCGTTGGCCATCAGCATCTGCGCCTGGAGGGCGAGCAGCTGTGCAAGGACGTCAATGCACAGTTGGACTTCGACAGCATCGTTGCGGGCTATGCGGTGGACAAGGTCAGTGCGCGCCTGGCCGAGATAGGGCTGACCGACTATCTGGTGGAGATCACCGGAGAACTCAGGGCCGTGGGCCGCAAGCCGGACGGCACGCCCTGGCGCATTGCCCTGGAAGTGCCCAGCGGCGAGCGCGAGCGGCAGGTGGAGCGCTCGGTGGCGGTGGATGGTTTCGGCCTGTCCACCTCGGGCGACTACCGCAATTATTTCGAGGAAGGTGGGCAGCGCTACTCGCACACCTTCGATCCGCGCAGCGGCACGCCGGTCAGGCACTCGCTGGCGGCGGTCACAGTGGCCGATGCACAGGCGCTGCGGGCCGATGGCCTGTCGACCCTGTTGATGGTGCTGGGGCCGGAGGAGGGCTATACCTTTGCCGAGCGCAACGGGCTGGCAGCTTTCTTCATCGTGCGCCAGGGCGAAGGTTTCGTGACCCGCGCGACGCCGCGCTTCGAAGCGCTGTTTCCGTCGCCTGAATGAAAGCTTCGGCGGGCATGATGGCGGCCCGCAGTGAGGGGCAAGGCTTGTAGTGGCGGCAAAATTCGCCTACCTGCCGACCAACCGCTAATGTGCAGCCTTTTGCCGCAGGGCTAAGCTGCGCCAATGATTTCGATCCGCCTCGGCGCATGTGGTGCCGGGGCTTCGCCGGGAGCGCCAAGCGGGCGCCCCGGCCTGTTCTGAAGGAGTACGCATGGCTGTCTACAACTACGACGTGGTGATTCTCGGCACGGGCCCGGCAGGCGAGGGGGCGGCGATGAACGCCTCCAAGTACGGGCGCAAGCTGGCGGTGGTGGACAGCCGTCGCGTGGTCGGCGGCAACTGCACGCACCTGGGCACCATCCCGTCCAAGGCGCTGCGTCACTCGGTGAAGCAGATCATCGAGTTCAACACCAACCCGATGTTCCGCCAGATCGGCGAGCCGCGCTGGTTCTCCTTCCCGGACGTACTGAAAAGCGCCGAGCGGGTGATCTCCAAGCAGGTTTCCTCGCGCACCGGCTACTACGCGCGCAACCGCATCGACATGTTCAACGGCACCGCCAGCTTCGTCGATGAGCGCACTGTCGAAGTCGTGACGCCCAGCGGCGCCGTGGAGCGCCTGGTGGCCGACCAGTTCGTCATCGCCACCGGTTCGCGCCCGTATCGTCCCTCGGACATCAACTTCAATCACCCGCGCGTCTACGACAGCGACACCATCCTCTCGCTGAGCCACACCCCGCGCCGCCTGATCATCTACGGAGCCGGCGTGATCGGCTGCGAGTACGCCTCGATCTTCAGTGGCCTGGGTGTGCTGGTAGACCTGATCGACACCCGCGACCAGTTGCTCAGCTTCCTCGACGACGAGATCTCCGATGCGCTGAGCTATCACCTGCGCAACAACAACGTGCTGATCCGTCACAACGAGGAATACGAGCGCGTGGAAGGCCTGGACAACGGGGTGATCCTGCACCTGAAGTCCGGCAAGAAGATCAAGGCGGATGCCCTGCTGTGGTGCAACGGCCGTACCGGCAACACCGATCGCCTGGGCCTGGAAAATATCGGCATCAAGGTCAACAGTCGCGGCCAGATCGAGACGGACGAGAACTACCGTACTTCGGTCTCGAACATCTATGCCGCGGGCGACGTGATCGGCTGGCCGAGCCTGGCCAGCGCCGCTTACGACCAGGGCCGTTCCGCCGCCGGCAACATCGTCGAGCACGATGGCTGGCGCTTTGTGAATGACGTGCCGACCGGCATCTACACCATTCCGGAGATCAGCTCCATCGGCAAGAATGAGCAGGAACTGACGGTCGCGAAGATTCCCTACGAGGTAGGCAAGGCCTTCTTCAAGGGCATGGCCCGCGCGCAGATCTCCAACGAGCCGGTAGGCATGCTGAAGATCCTGTTCCACCGCGAGACCCTGGAGATCCTCGGCGTGCATTGCTTCGGCGACCAGGCTTCGGAGATCGTCCACATCGGCCAGGCGATCATGAACCAGCCGGGTGAGTTGAACACCCTGAAGTACTTCGTCAACACCACCTTCAACTATCCGACCATGGCCGAAGCCTACCGCGTAGCGGCGTTCGACGGCCTGAACCGGATTTTTTGAAATACCCCGACCGGCGGCCTGAGCCGGTCGGGGGGAACCTGCTCAGCGATTCCCGATCGTGGCAGTGGCCAAACCGGGAAAGTCTGTGATCAGGCTATCCACGCCAAAATCGGCGAGCCGGCGCATCAGGGCCGGCTCGTTGACCGTCCAGACCGACACATGCAGCCCCTGCTTCTGCGCTTTCAGCAGGCGCTCCGGGGTGCACAGCATCCAGTTCAGCGCCAGCAGATCGCAGCCGTAGTGCGCGGCGACCTTCAGTGGGTCGAGCCAGGCGTATTCGGCCACCAGCCCGCGTGACAGGTCCGGCGCCAGTTCCTCCAGCGCGCGCAGCACCGTGCGCGAGCTCGATGTCACGGTAATCCGGTCGCGCAGACCGAAACGGCCCACCAACTGGTGGATCGCTTGTACCGTGCGGCTGGCACGATCCTTCGACGCGCTTTTGACTTCCAGCTGCCAGTGTTCGAACTCGCAACGCTCGAACAGCTCCGCCAGGCGCGGGATCGGGCAGGGGCGCAACCAGCCGGGGCCGCCTTCGCGGGCGTCCATGGTCACCAGGTCATCCGCCAGTTGCTCGGAGACCTTGCCGCGGCGACCGGTAGTGCGCTTGAGCGTCGGGTCGTGGATGACCATCAGCTCGCCGTCGCGGGACAGGTGCAGGTCCAGCTCACAACGCTTCACGCCGTGCTCCAGGCAGTGCAGGAAGCTGTTCAGGGTGTTTTCCGGTGCTTCGCCTTTGGCGCCGCGATGGCCATAGATCAGAGTCACTGGGGCTCCTTGGGAGTCGGTGAAAGGTCCTTGAGGTACTGCGAGCGGTGCTGGCGGACGGCATCGACCACCACCCCGCTCTCGAAATAGACGCTGAATTCGCGGTAGTCCCAGCGGGTGATCGGTGGCTTGCCCACCGCCGGGTGTTCCTCGTCCGGCAATCCGAAGCGTTCCAGCACGGCCTTTTGGCTCTCGCCGCGGTTCGGCAGCACGATATGCGGATCGCCCTGGTCGCCCACGGGTATCGAGAGGGTATCGGCCAGCAGTGGCAGCGGGGTGACAAGGCTCAACAGGAGCAGCAGGTAGCGCAAGCAGATGCGTTTTTTCATTCTTCGCGGGCCTTGGCCTGCCGGCGCTCCAGTGCCTGGCGCTGGAGGATGTGACGAGCCAGCAGCTGACGCGGGGCGTCGCCGAGCATCTCGAATTCGGTGCCGATCTCGTAGTCGCCCTCGGCTTGCTGTTGGCAGTGGGTGACCTTCGCGCGCAGCAGCAGGCCCAGGCCGTGGGGTAGCAGGACGATCTTCAGCGCCAGGTCCTGGCCGACCGGGAGCGGCTGGGCATCGCGGAAGTTGATGCCGCCTTCGGACAGCGTCACCCGGCGCGCCGGGCCGATCTCGCTGAGCAGGCTCTGGGTGAGCGCCTGGGCGATCAGGTCGATGCGCTTGTTCATCACCTTGAGATAGCTGGCCAGGGGGCGGTCGCGTTCGTGAATATGACGCAGCAGGTGCTGCGACTCGAAGTCGGCCAGGTGCAGGTCGCTGAGCAGATTGAACAGCGCGGAATCATCCTGAAGCACTTCTTGCGACTGGATTTCGTCCTCGCGCAGCGGGCGAAATTCCAATGCGAGCGTATCTTCAATACGATAGTATTCGCGGCGGTTATCCGCGTCTGGAGTGGACATGGCGAACCCACGGCGGCAGTGATGGTCTGAGTGTAAAGCCGCCTGCCCGGCCTCGCCACACGGAAGTCGCACGCCAGAAGGATCTGACGCTCGACGCACTCTTCATCTTCTCAATCGGCCCCTCATGTTCAGACCACTTTCCGTCTACATCGGAACGCGCTACACACGCGCCAAACGCCGCAGCCACTTCGTTTCCTTCATTTCGCTCACCTCCATGATCGGACTCGCGCTGGGCGTGGTGGTGATGATCGTGGTTCTGTCCGTGATGAACGGCTTCGACCATGAGATGCGTACCCGCGTGCTGGGCATGGTGCCCCACGCCACGGTCGAGTCCTACCAGCCGATTTCCGACTGGCAAGGCATCGCCGGGCAGATCAAGACGCAGCACCCCAACGTGCTGGAGGTCGCGCCCTTCATTCAGATGCAGGGCCTGCTCAGCGCCGGCGGCACAGTGCAGAAGGTGCTGATCAACGCCGTCGACCCGAACGAGGAGAGCAAGGTCTCGATCATCGACCAGTTCTTCCAGGAAGGTTCGCTGCAGAGCCTCAAGCCCGGCGAGTTCGGCATCCTGATCGGCGACAAGGCGGCGAAGAACCTCGGCGTGAAGCTGGGCGACAAGGTCACCTTCATCGCTCCGGAAGTCTCGGTCACGCCGGCGGGTATGTTCCCGCGCATGAAGCGCTTCACCGTAGTCGGCACCTTCCACGTCGGCGCCGGCGAGCTGGACGGCTACGTCGCCATGGTCCACATCGACGACGCGGCGCGCATGCGCCGCCTCAAGGAAGGCCAGGTCGAAGGCCTGCGCCTGAAGCTCGACGACCTGTTCCAGGCGCCGCGCACTGCCTGGGAAATTGCCCGCACCCTGAAGGGCAACGACTACTTCGCCCGCGACTGGACCCGCAGCCACGGCAACCTGTACCAGGCCATCCGCATGGAGAAATCCATGATCGGCCTGCTGCTGTTGCTGATCGTCGCGGTCGCCGCGTTCAACATCATTTCCACCCTGGTGATGGTCGTCACCGACAAGAAGGCCGACATCGCCATCCTGCGCACCCTGGGCGCCACGCCGGGGCAAATCATGGCGACCTTCATGGTCCAGGGCACGGTGATCGGTGTCATCGGCACCTTCATCGGCGGCGTGCTGGGTATCCTCGCGGCGCTCAACGTCAGCTCGGCCATCGCCCTGCTGGAGCGGTTGCTGGGCCACAAATTCCTCAACGCGGACGTCTATTTCATCGATTACCTACCCTCGCAACTGATGAGCGAGGACGTGATCCTGGTGTGCAGCGCCGCGCTGATCCTGAGTTTCTTCGCCACCCTGTATCCGGCCTGGCGTGCGGCGCGCACCCAGCCCGCGGAGGCATTGCGTTATGAGTAACAACGATCAGGCCGTCCTGAGCTGCCGCGACCTCGGCAAGCGTTACGAGGAAGGCCCGCAGTCGGTCGAAGTGCTGTCCAACGTGCAGCTGGAACTGCTGCCCGGCGAGCGCGTGGCCATCGTCGGCAGCTCCGGCTCGGGCAAGAGCACCCTGCTGAACATGCTTGGCGGCCTCGATACGCCCAGCACGGGCAGCGTCTGGCTGGCCGGCGAGCAACTGTCGGCGCTGAACGAGAAGCAGCGCGGCCTGCTGCGCAACCGCGCGCTGGGCTTCGTCTACCAGTTCCACCACCTGCTGCCGGAGTTCACCGCGCTGGAGAACGTCTGCATGCCGCTGCTGATCGGCAAGACGCCGATCCCCGAGGCACGTCAGCGCGCCACGGCGTTGCTGGAGCGCGTGGGCCTGGGGCATCGCCTGAGCCACAAGCCATCGGAGCTGTCTGGCGGCGAGCGCCAGCGCGTGGCCATCGCCCGCGCCCTGGTCAACACGCCCAAGCTGGTGCTGCTCGACGAGCCCACCGGCAACCTCGACCAGCACACCGCCCACGGTATCCAGGAGCTGATGCTGGAGCTGTCGCAGTCCCTGCGCACCGCCTTCCTGGTGGTGACCCACGACACCCACCTCGCCCAGCAGATGGACCGTGTGCTGCGCCTGGAGGAGGGTCGGCTGGTCGCCGCCTGAGGGATACCGGAATGTTCAGACCCCTGTCCGTCTTCATCGGCACCCGCTACACCCGGGCCAAGCGGCGCAACCACTACATCTCGTTCATTTCCCTGACCTCGATGATCGGCCTCGCCCTGGGCGTGCTGGCAATGATTGTGGTGCTCTCGGTGATGAATGGCTTCCAGAAGGAAATGCGCTCGCGGATCCTCGGCATGGTCCCCCATGCCGTGCTGCAGAAGACCAGCGGTCCGCTGGACGACTGGCAGCATGTGGCCGAGGTGGCGAAGCAGAACCCGAAGATCGTCGGCGCGGTGCCCTACACCGAGGTCGACGGCATGCTCTCCTATAAGGGGATGATGCAGCCCATCGAGGTGGACGGCGTCGACCCGGCGCTGGAAACCCAGGTGTCGATCATCGGCCAGCACATGGTTCGAGGCAGCCTGGACGACCTCAAGGCTACCGAGTTCGGCGTGGTGATCGGCGAGATCACCGCGCGGCGCTTCCACGTCAATGTCGGCGACAGCCTGCTGCTGATCGTGCCGGAGCCGAGCACGGCGCCCGGCGGAATCACCCCGCGCATGCAGCGCCTGAACGTGGTCGGTATCTTCAAGGTCGGCGCCGAGCTGGACAGCACCCTGGCGCTGATCCACGTAGACGACGCCGCCAGCCTGCTGCGCTGGCAACCGGGCCAGGTACAGAGTGTGCGCATCGCCCTGAAAGACCTGTTCCAGGCGCCGGAAGTCGGTGCGGCCATCGCCAAACAGTTGGGCGACGACTACCGCTCGGTGGACTGGACTCACACCCAGGGCAGCCTGTTCAGTGCGATGAAGATGGAAAAGACCATGATCGGCCTGCTGTTGTTGCTGATCGTTGCGGTCGCCGCCTTCAACATCATCGCCACACTGATCATGGTGGTGGCTGACAAACGCGCGGATATCGCCATCCTGCGCACTCTGGGCGCCACACCGAAGCAGATCATGGCGATCTTCATGGTGCAGGGCACGGTGATCGGCCTGATCGGCACCGTCATCGGCTGCGTGCTGGGCGTGCTGGCGGCGTACAACGTCACCGCCATCGTCTCGACCCTGGAGCGCATCGCCGGCACCCACGTGTTCAATTCGGACATCTACTTCATCAACTACCTGCCGTCCGACCCGCAGATCAGCGATATCGTCCTGATCTGCGTCGCCGCGCTGTCGATGAGCTTCCTCGCCACGCTGTACCCGGCCTGGCGCGCGGCCTCGACCCAGCCGGCGGAATCACTGCGCTACGAGTGATTCATCGGCCCATGAAAAAGCCGCCCCTCGGGGCGGCTTTTTCGTTTCAGGGATCACCCCAAGAGCGAACTTGCTCGCGAACAAACCTGTCCACGGCTCCGGGGCTTGGCGGTTCGCGAGCAGGCTCGCTCCTGCAAGGAAGTGCCTAAAGTCCGCGCTGCAGATTCCGCAGCGCCCGACGCCGACGCCAGCTACGGCCGATCCACCAGCGCCAGTACCCCTCGGTGAGCAGGTAACCGAGGAGGCCGACCAGGATGCCGCAGATCACCGAGCCCAGCAGGAAGGGCTGCCAGAGCAGCGACAACTCGCCGCTGATCCACTCCCAGGTCAGGTGCTCGGGCAGGGCGCGCGCCGGAATGCCCATCATCCAGGCGCCCATCTTGTAGGTGCAGTAGAACACCGGCGGCATGGTGATCGGGTTGGTCAGCCAGACCAGCCCGACCGAGATCGGCAGGTTGGCCCGTACCCAGACGGCCAGCGAGGCGGCCAGCAGCATCTGCAGCGGGATCGGGATGAACGCGGCGAACAGCCCCATGCCCATGGCGCGGGACACGGAGCGGCGATTCAGGTGCCAGAGGTTGGGCGACTGGATCAGCGGTCCGAGAAAGCGCAGGCCCTTGTGGTTCCTGATGCTCTCCGGATCCGGCATGTAGCGCTTGAAGATTCGGCGCGGCATGAAGGAAATCTCTGGCAGACGGACGACGCCACATTATGCCTAGCTAGGTGACAGTCATTCGTTGCCAACTATGTCCGTGTGTAACCGCCGCCGGCCTGTCGGATCGGTGGTCGTGCGAGGCCTCGGTGGCGCTGGGGGATAAAGTCGTTGCCACTTGCAGGGATGTTCGCTCTGGCCCTGGGACTGCTGGTGCTGCGCTGGCTGCCGGCGCTGCCATCCGGTTGGGTTCTGCTGCTTCTCACACTGTGCGCTTTGCCTCTGTTGTTCACTCGCGACTACTTCGTCGGGCTGTTCCTGCTCGGCTTCGCCTGGGCCTGCCAATCGGCCCAGTGGGCGCTGGATGACCGGCTGGCGCCGGAGCTGGACGGCCGCACGCTGTGGCTGGAGGGCAGGGTAGAGGGCCTGCCGGATCGTTCGGGGCCTTCAGTGCGCTTCGTGCTCTCCGAGGTTTCCAGCCCGCGCGCGCAGGTTCCGGCAACACTGCGCCTGTCCTGGTTCGGCGGGCCGCCGGTAGAAGGCGGCGAGCGCTGGCGGCTGGCGGTGAAGCTCAAGCGTCCCCATGGCATGGCCAATGGGGCGGGCTTTGACTACGAGGCCTGGCTCACTGCCCAGCGTATTGGCGCCACCGGCAGCGTAAAGGATGGCCAGCGCCTGGAAGCCTCCAGCGGCCCGCGCGCCTGGCGTGAGGCCTGGCGCCAACGCTTGCTGGCAGTGGATGCCCAGGGTCGCTCCGGCGCACTTGCCGCGTTGGTACTGGGCGACGCTTCCGGCTTGACCACGGCGGACTGGCAGGTCCTGCAGGACACCGGAACCTTGCACCTGATGGTGATTTCCGGCTCACACATATCCCTGCTGGCGGGCCTGCTCTACGCCGTCGTGGCGGGGCTGGCGCGCCTGGGCTGCTGGCCATCCCGTGTGCCCTGGTTGCCCTGCGCCTGCCTGCTGGCTGCCAGCGGCGCCTGGGCCTACAGCCTGATGGCGGGTTTCGAAGTGCCGTTGCAGCGGGCCTGCATCATGGTCTCCATCGTCCTGCTGTGGCGCCTGCGTTATCGCCATCGCGGCCTGTGGACGCCATTGCTCGGCGCGTTGCTGGCCGTGCTGGTAGCTGAGCCGCTGGTGGTGTTGCTGCCAGGATTCTGGTTGTCCTACGCGGCGGTCGCTTTGCTGATCTTCGGCTTCTCCGGCCGCCTGGGGCGCTGGACGGCCTGGCGCACCTGGTTGCGCGCGCAGTGGCTGATGGCGATCGGGTTGTTGCCGGCGTCCATCGCGCTAGGCCTGCCACTGAGCATTTCCGGTGTCGCCGCCAACCTGATTGCCGTGCCCTGGGTGGAGCTGGTCGTGGTTCCGCTCGCCCTGTTGGGCAGTCTGGCGCTGGGGATTCCCTGGTTGGGCGAGGCCCTGCTGTGGGTGTCCGGCGGCCTGCTGGAGTGGCTGTTCCGCCTGTTGGGCTGGATGGCCGAACTGGCACCCGCCTGGCAGCCGGTTGCGACCCCGGCCTGGACGCTGCTACTGGCGATGCTCGGTGCGCTCCTGCTGCTGGCGCCGGCGGGAGTACCGCTGCGCTCGCTCGGGCTGGCGATGTTCCTGCCGGTGTTCTGGCCGACCATTCCGCTACCCGCGCCGGGCATGGCTGAGATCCGCGTACTGGACGTGGGGCAGGGGCTTTCGGTGCTGATCCGTACCCGCAGCCAGACCTGGCTCTACGACACTGGTGCGCGCAATGGAGATTTCGATATCGGCGAGCGAGTGGTGGTGCCGACCTTGCGCAGTCTTGGCGTCGGCAAGCTCGATCTGCTGATGCTCAGCCATGCGGACAATGACCATGCCGGCGGCGCGGTGGCGGTAAAGCGTTCGCTCCGGCCTGCGCAGGTCATCAGTGGCGAGCCGGAAAGGCTGGCGCCAGAACTGCAGGCGCAACCTTGCCAAATCGAGGAATGGACGGTCGATGACATTCGCCTTTCCAGTTGGACGTGGGCAGGCGCCAGGGAAAGCAACGACCGCTCCTGCGCGCTGGAGGTCGAAGCCAATGGCGAGCGCATCCTGCTCACTGGTGATCTGCCGCAATCCGCCGAACTGGCTTGGCTGGCGGCGCATCCGGATGAACACATCGATTGGTTGCTGGCCGGGCACCACGGCAGCCGCAGCTCCTCCGGGCCGGCCTTCCTGCGAGCGATCCGGCCGTCCACGGCGATCATTTCCCGCGGCGCCAACAACCCCTACGGGCACCCGCATCCGTCGGTCGTCGAGCGCTTCCGCGCGCTGGGCATCCGGATTCAGGATACGGCGGAGCGGGGCGCGCTGGTCCTGACCCTCGGTGCCCATGGCGAGCTTGGGGGAGTGCGGGAAGGCGCACATTTCTGGCAGGAAAATTGAGCCTCGAGCGGTCGGCTCGCCACGGCCCCTGTGCTAGAGTGGCGCCACTTTTTTTCAGGGGATTCACCACTGTGTGGGAACTGGTCAAAGCTGGCGGCTGGATGATGCTGCCGATCTTGCTGAGCTCCGTCGCTGCCATGGCGATCGTCGCCGAACGTCTCTGGACCCTGCGCTTGAGCCGCGTGGCCCCGCCGCAGTTGCTCGGCCAGGTGTGGAAGCAGATCAAGGACAAGAAGATGAACAGCCAGGCCCTCAAGGACCTGCGCGCATCCTCCCCGCTGGGTGAAATCCTCGCCGCCGGCCTGGCCAACTCCAAGCACGGCCGCGAAATCATGAAGGAGTGCATCGAGGAGGCCGCGTCCCGCGTCATCCACGAGCTGGAGCGCTACCTCAACGCCCTGGGCACCATCGCCGCCATGGCGCCGCTGCTCGGCCTGCTGGGTACCGTGTTCGGCATGATCCAGATCTTCAGCGCCTTCATGGGCGACGGCATGGCCAACGCGCCGATGCTTGCCGGCGGCATCTCCAAGGCCCTGATCACCACCGCGGCCGGCCTGATCGTGGCGATCCCGGCAGTGTTCTTCCATCGCTACCTGCTGCGCCGCGTCGATGAGTTGGTCATCGCCATGGAACAGGAAGCCATCAAGCTGGTGGAAGTGACCCAGGGCGACCGCGAAGTCGACTTCGTCGAGGAAGGCAAAGCGTGAAATTCCGCCGCAGAGCGGGCGGAGCGGCCCGCGAGGACGTCTTCATCAACCTGGCGTCGCTGATCGACGTGATCTTCGTGCTGCTGCTGTTCTTCGTGGTCGCCACCTCGTTCACCAAGCCGTCGCAGCTCAAGGTCGAGCTGCCCGAGGCAGTCAGCGGCACGCCGCCCGAAGCCACCGAGATCAAGCAGCTGGAAATCTCCATCAGCCTCGAGGGTCACTACGCGCTCAACGGCCAGAGCCTTGCGCGCGACGACCTGGAAAACCTGATGAACGCCATGCAGCGCGAATCCGCCGGCGACAACAGCCTGCCGGTGGTGATCACCGCCGATGGCAAGGTGGACTACCAGTCCGTGGTCACCGCGATGGATGCCGCAGGCAAACTGGGCTTCACCCACCTGCGCATCACCACCATCGAGTCCCGGGCGGACAAGAAGACCCCCTGATGGCGTTCTCCGACCGCCTGCTCGACGCCTGGTACAAGGGCCACCCGGCCCTTGCCCTGCTCAGGCCGCTCGAACTGCTCTACCGGCGAGTGGCCCAAGGCCGCCGGCAGGACTTCCTCTCCGGCGCCAAGCCGGCCTATCGCGCGCCGGTGCCGATCATCGTGGTCGGCAACATCACCGTCGGCGGCACTGGCAAGACGCCGATGATCCTCTGGCTGATCGAGCACTGCCGCGCCCGCGGGCTGAAGGTCGGCGTGGTCAGCCGCGGCTACGGCGCCAAGCCGCCGCAGACACCCTGGCGCGTGCGCGCCGAGCAGTCGGCAGCGGAGGCGGGCGACGAGCCGCTGATGATAGTGCGCCGTTGCGGCGTGCCGCTGATGATCGACCCGGACCGCTCCAGCGCAGTGCGCGCACTGCTGGCCGAAGAACCGCTGGACCTGATCCTCTGCGATGACGGCCTGCAACATTACCGCCTGGCTCGTGACCTGGAATTGGTGCTGATCGACGCTGCGCGCGGACTGGGCAACGGCCATTGCCTGCCCGCCGGGCCGCTGCGCGAGCCGGCCGAGCGCCTGGGTGAAGTTGACGCCGTGCTGCATAACGGCGCGCCTAGCGACCCGCCGGGTGCCTTCTCCTTCGTCCTGCGACCATCTGCCCTGATCAACCTGGCCAGCGGCGAACGCCGTGGCGTCGAGCATTTCCCCGCCGGTCAGGCACTCCATGCCCTGGCCGCCATCGGCAACCCGCAGCGTTTCTTCACGACGCTCGAGGCGCTAAACTGGCGGCCGATTCCGCATCCCTTCCCCGACCATGCGGCCTTTACCGCCGAGCAGCTGCGCTTCACGCCGGAACTGCCGCTGGTCATGACCGAGAAGGATGCGGTGAAATGCCGGTCCTTCGCCGCGCCCGACTGGTGGTACCTCGCCGTCGAAGCGCAGCCCTCGCCGGCCTTCGTCACCTGGTTCGACGCCCAGCTCGAGCGCCTGATCGCCCGCTGATCCGCCGTCGTAACCTGCGCTGCCAGCTTTCAATTCTTTCAAGCTCAAGGAACGCACCATGGACCCGAAACTCCTCGATATCCTCGCCTGTCCGCTGTGCAAGGGCCCGCTCAAGCTCACCGACGACAAGTCCGAGCTGATCTGCAAGGCCGACGGCCTGGCCTACCCGGTGCGCGACGGCATCCCGGTGATGCTCGAAGGCGAGGCGCGTACCCTCAACGTCGACGAGCGTCTGGACAAGTAATCCCATGAGCCAGGCCTATACCGTCGTCATCCCCGCGCGCTACGCCTCTACCCGCCTGCCCGGCAAGCCGCTGCAGGACATCGGCGGCAAGCCGATGATCCAGCATGTCTGGGCGCAGGCCGGCAAAAGCTCTGCCACCCAAGTGGTGGTCGCCACCGACGACCAGCGTATCTTCGATGCCTGCCAGGGCTTCGGTGCCCAGGTGGTGCTGACCCGCGCCGACCACAACTCCGGTACCGACCGCCTGGCGGAAGTGGCGGACGCGCTGGGCCTGGCCGACGACGCCATCGTGGTCAACGTGCAGGGCGACGAGCCGCTGGTGCCGCCGTCGATCATCGACCAGGTGGCGGCCAATCTTGCGGCGCATCCGGAGGCGGGCATCGCCACCCTGTGCGAGGAAATCCATGATCCGGCCGCGCTGTTCAACCCGAACATCGTCAAGGTGGTCAGCGACAAGAACGGCCTGGCACTGACCTTCAGCCGCGCCACGCTGCCCTGGGCGCGCGATGCCTTTGCCGTGGATCGCGAATCGCTGCCGGCCAACGTGCCCTACCGCCGCCACATCGGCATCTACGCCTATCGCGCGCGCTTCCTGCGTGATTTCGTGGCCTGGGGTCCGTGCTGGCTCGAAGACACCGAGTGCCTGGAACAGCTGCGGGCGCTCTGGCATGGCGTGCGCATCCATGTGGCGGACGCCCTGGAAGCGCCGCAGGCCGGCGTCGATACCCCGGAAGATCTGGAGCGCGTGCGGCGCATCCTGGGGGCCTGATGAAGGTCCTGTTCGTCTGCCTGGGCAATATCTGCCGCTCTCCCACCGCCGAAGGCGTGTTCCGCTACAAGGTCCGCGAAGCGGGCCTTGAGGATCGGGTGGAGATCGATTCGGCCGGTACTGGTGACTGGCATGTCGGCAAGGCGCCGGATGCGCGCACCCGTGCCGCGGCGCTGCGCCGTGGCTATGACCTGTCCGGCCTGCGGGCGCGGCAGGTCAGCGCGGCGGATTTCTCCCGCTACGACCTGGTGCTCGCCATGGACAACGCCAATCTGCGTGACCTGAAGCGGCTGCGCAGCAGCAGCGGCAAGGCCGAATTGGACCTGTTCCTGGCTCGCTACGATCTGGAAATCGACGAAGTCCCCGATCCGTACTACGGCGGCGAGGATGGTTTCGAGCAGGTGCTGGACCTGGTGGAAAGGGCCTGCGACGGCCTGCTGACGGAAGTGAAGGGGCGCCTGTGACGCTGCAACTGCAAGAACGCATTTCCCTCAAGCCCTACAACACCTTCGGTGTCGAGGTTGCGGCACGCTGGTTTGCCCAGGCCCACGACGACATCGAAGTGCGCGAAGGTATTGCCGCTGCTGCGCAGAAAGGGCTGCCGCTGCTGGTGATCGGCGGCGGCAGCAACCTGCTGCTGACCCGCGACGTCGAGGCGCTGGCGCTGCGCATGGCTTCCCGCGGCGTTCGCGTCCTCAGTGATGATGGCGAGCGTGTGGTGGTCGAGGCGGAAGCCGGCGAGGTGTGGGACGACTTTGTGCGCTGGACCCTGTCCCAGGGCTTCGCTGGGCTGGAAAACCTCAGCCTGATTCCGGGTACCGTGGGCGCTGCGCCCATGCAGAACATCGGCGCCTATGGTGTGGAGATCAAGGATGTGTTCGCCGGCCTGACCGCGCTGGACCGCCAGACGGGCGAGCTGCGTGAGTTCGACCTGGAGGACTGCGCCTTCGCCTACCGCGAAAGCCGCTTCAAGCGCGAGCCCGGTCGCTGGCTGATCCTGCGCGTGCGCTTCACCTTGAGCCGCGTGGCAAAACTGCACCTGGACTACGGTCCTGTGCGTCAGCGCCTGGAGGAGGAGGGCGTGACCGCGCCGACGGCGGCCGATGTCTCGCGGGTGATCTGCGCGATTCGTCGCGAAAAGCTCCCGGACCCGGCCGTGCTGGGCAATGCAGGCAGCTTCTTCAAGAATCCGGTGGTGTCCGCGGATCAGGCAGTGGCCCTGCGTCAGCGCTACAGCGACCTGGTGGCCTACCCGCAGGGTGACGGCCAGAGCAAGCTGGCCGCTGGCTGGCTGATCGACAAGGCAGGCTGGAAGGGCTTCCGCGAAGGTGCTGCTGGCGTCCACGCGCAGCAGGCGCTGGTCCTGGTCAACTACGGCGGCGCTACCGGGTCGCAGTTGCATGACCTGGCGCTGCGTATCCGGGATGACATCCAGCAGCGCTTTGGCGTGGAGCTGGAGATGGAGCCGAATCTCTACTGAAGTTGCTTCAGATGGAAAAGGGATGCTTCGGCATCCCTTTTTTGTGCCTGTTCACCAGCGCAAATCAGGGCGGGCTTTGTAGGAGCCAGCTTGCTCGCGAACGGTCCCTAGCTGCTGAGTCAGGCCGAACGCAGGAGCGGGTTTGTCCGCGATATCGGCACGATGGCGAGCCAATCGTGGACAGGGTCCGCTCTTGCGCAAAGGGGGAGGTTGTCGCATTGAGGGCAATAAAAAAGGGGATGCCTAGGCATCCCCTTTTTCATGCTCGGAAGCTATCAGCTGTGGTGTTTCTCAACCACGGTGCCTTCTTCCTCGGTCTTCTCGGCCTTGTCGCCTTCAACCTGTTCGGCAGCCGGCTCGGCCTGCTCTACGGATTGTGCTTCGGCTTCATTCACCGCCTCGGCCACAACGGTCTCGGCAGAGACGTCGGCAGCCGGTTCGGCCACGACTTCAGCTTCGACGACGGCAGCTTCCTCGATCACCGCTTCGACAACCGGAGCCTGCTCGACCTGCGGGGCAGCAGCTGCAGCAGCGGCGGCTTCGCGGGCCAGGCGCTCCTGACGACGGCGCTCGCGCGGGTCGTTGGAAGCGCGGCCGGTAGCGTTGGCCGGAACGGCCGGGGCGGCCTCTTCGGCAGCGGCCGGAGCTTCTGCCTTGGGCTCTTCGACCAGTTGGGCGACGGCTTCGATCACGGCTTCAGCTGCCGGGGTCGGCGCTTCTTCCGCAATGGTCTGCTCGGTAGCCACCACTTCAACGGTCTCGACCGGCTCGGCAGCCTGATCGGCGGGCTTGGCCAGGAACTCGATGGTCTGCTCCAGGGCGCTCTCGGTGCGAACGGCCTCGACGACGCCGGACTCGACCGCAACGGTCTCGACCTGGGCTTCGGCAGCCGGTTGCTCCTGCTCGCCAGCCGCTTCGGCTACGGCAACGGCGGTAGCGGCGGCAGCGACCATGGCGGCGGGCGACGGAGTGTCGGAAGCAGCCTGCTCGGCAGTGCCTTCGGCGCCAGTCACTTCACCTTCAACACCATCCACGCCGGCTTCACGCTGGCGCTCGCGGCGGTTGCTGCGGCGGCGCTGGCCACGGGAGCGGCGACGCGGACGCTCGTCATCCGAACCTTCGTCGTCCTGTTGCTCCAGCAGTTCCTCGTTCGGCAGCTCTTCGGCCTCGAGGGCGGCCGCATCGCGAGCCTGACGGTCTTCACGTGGTTGACGCTCTTCACGGGGCTGACGCTCGGCGCGCTCGCCACGCTCACCGCGAGGCTGGCGCTCTTCGCGCGGCTGGCGTTCTTCACGCGGTTGACGCTCGGCGCGCTCGCCACGCTCTTCGCGGGGCTGACGCTCCTCGCGCGGCTGGCGCTCGGCGCGTTCTTCACGCGGCTGGCGTTCTTCGCGGGGCTGACGTTCGGCGCGCTCTTCACGCGGCTGGCGTTCCTCGCGCGGCTGACGCTCGGCACGCTCTTCACGCGGCTGACGCTCCTCGCGGGGTTGGCGATCTGCACGTTCTTCGCGCGGCTGGCGCTCTTCGCGGGCCGGGCGTTCGGCGCGCTCGCCGCGCTCTTCGCGACGACCGCGTTCTTTGCGCTCGTCATCACGGCGACCGCCGTCACGACCGTCGCGGCGACGATTCTGCTGGCGGCCGTTGCGACGCTCGCCCTGGCCTTCGCTGCGCTCGGTAGCCGGTTTCTCGGTGACAACCGGGGTCGGCTCCGGCTTGCTGCCGGCGAACAGGCCCACCAGCGACTTCACCAGGCCCTGGAACAGGCTCGGCTCAGGCATGGGTTTGGTGGCTTCGGCAACCGGCGCTTCGGCAGCGGTCTGCTGCGGGGCAGGGGTCTGCGGGGAAACGGTCTTCACCGCGGCTTCCTGGCGAACCAGGGTGCGGGTGGCGCTGACCGGCTGGACTTCCTCGTGCTCTTCCGGGGCCATCTCGTAGCTGGCGTGGCCGGACAGCAATTCGGGGTTGTCGTCGCGCAGGCGCTGGACTTCGAAGTGCGGAGTTTCCAGGTGGTCGTCCGGCAGGATGAAGATGCGTGCACGGGTACGCAGCTCGATCTTGGTGATGGCGTTGCGCTTCTCGTTGAGCAGGAAGGCGGCAACCTGGAACGGCACGCGCGCACGAACTTCGGCGGTGCGGTCCTTCAGGGCTTCTTCCTCGATCAGGCGCAGGATGGCCAGCGACAGGGACTCGACGTCACGGATGATGCCCTGGCCATTGCAGCGCGGGCAGACGATGCCGCTGGTCTCGCCCAGGGACGGACGCAGGCGCTGACGGGACATTTCCAGCAGGCCGAAGCGCGAGATACGGCCGACCTGGACGCGGGCACGGTCGGCTTCCAGGGCTTCGCGGACGCGTTCTTCCACGGCGCGCTGGTTCTTCGCCGGGGTCATGTCGATGAAGTCGATGACGATCAGGCCGCCGATATCACGCAGACGCAGTTGGCGGGCGATTTCTTCAGCCGCTTCCAGGTTGGTCTGCAGGGCGGTTTCCTCGATGTCGCCGCCCTTGGTGGCGCGCGCCGAGTTGATGTCGATGGACACCAGGGCTTCGGTCGGATCGATGACGATGGAGCCGCCCGACGGCAGCTTCACTTCGCGCTGGAAGGCGGTTTCGATCTGGCTCTCGATCTGGAAGCGATTGAACAGCGGAACGCTGTCCTGGTACAGCTTCACCTTGCTCGCGTACTGCGGCATGACCTGCTGGATGAAGTTCAGGGCTTCTTCCTGGGCGTCGAGGCTGTCGATCAGCACTTCGCCGATGTCCTGGCGCAGGTAGTCGCGGATGGCGCGGATGATGACGTTGCTTTCCTGGTAGATCAGGAACGGGCCGCTGCGCTCACCGGAGGCTTCCTTGATGGCGCCCCACAGTTGCAGCAGGTAGTCCAGGTCCCATTGCAGCTCTTCGGAGCTGCGGCCCAGGCCCGCGGTGCGGACGATCAGGCCCATGTCGCCGGGAACGGTCAGGCCGTTCAGGGCTTCGCGCAGTTCGTTGCGCTCTTCACCCTCGATGCGGCGGGAGATGCCGCCAGCGCGCGGGTTGTTGGGCATGAGCACCAGGTAGCGGCCGGCGAGGCTGATGAAGGTGGTCAGGGCGGCGCCCTTGTTGCCACGCTCTTCTTTCTCGACCTGGACGATGACTTCCTGGCCTTCGCTCAGGACGTCCTTGATGTTGATGCGGCCTTCGGGGTTCTTCTTGAAGTATTCGCGGGAGATTTCTTTGAGGGGGAGGAAGCCGTGGCGTTCGGCGCCGAAGTCGACGAATGCAGCCTCGAGGCTCGGCTCGATGCGGGTAATGCGGCCCTTGTAGATGTTGGCCTTCTTCTGTTCGCGTGCGCCGGACTCGATGTCCAGGTCGAACAGGCGTTGGCCGTCTACCAGCGCTACACGCAACTCTTCGGGTTGAGTCGCGTTGATCAGCATTCTTTTCATGTAGTACCAATGGTTTCCGGGGCCACCGGAAACGGCGATCGGCACACACGACTCTCACGGTCGGTGCTAAGGCACGTACTCAGGAATGGCGGACCATTCCAGTGTCCAGCGGCAGCAAGATAGATCTGCTGTGCCGCGACTACGTTTCCTGCTTGTTGTGTAAGAACAAGCACTCATCAGGAGGAGGAATTGACTGTCAGATGCGGACGATAAGTGCGTCTACGTTCAAGGCATGCGTTCAAGGCATGAACGCAACGCAATCCGACAGTTGAGCATCTCCGCCCTGCACATTTCCCTAAGAGCCGGGTGCCACTCGCTGAATCCGGGAGCGGGGTTGGCTTTTATCACGGCGACCTTGGTTGCCGTGGTCATGTCTCAAGGCCTGGGTTTCGAGGCGCTGTCGGCGCGAGAATCGCTCGGGCCGTTGCAACGCTTCCGGGGACTGCCTGGTGTCCTTTCAATGTGTTTGCAGGCGGTTGGGGACGGCGATTACGCGATCATCCGCAGGCCTGGCCACTTTTGGCGGCCTCCCGAATATAGCAGCAATGATTAAGTGCTTCAATTGAATGAAAAATTGTTATTATATTCGGATGACTAATCCCGCCCCTCCGACTTCCGGCGTCCAGCTGCTTGAAGTCGCGCCGGAGTATGCCGGCCAACGAATCGATAATTTCCTCCGCACCCAGCTCAAGGGCGTGCCCAAGACCCTGATCTACCGCATCCTTCGCAAGGGTGAGGTACGGGTCAACAAGGGCCGGATCAAGCCCGAGTACAAGCTGCAGGCGGGTGACGTGATACGCGTCCCGCCGCTGCGCCTGGCCGAGCGCGATGAGCCGGTGCCGCTGGCGCAGGGGCTGCTCGAGCGCCTGGAGGCTGCCATTGTCTTCGAAGACAAGGCGCTGATCGTGGTGAACAAGCCCACCGGTATCGCCGTGCACGGCGGCAGTGGGCTGAACTACGGGGTCATCGAGGCGTTCCGTCAACTGCGCCCGGAGTGCAAGGACCTGGAGCTGGTGCATCGCCTGGATCGTGATACGTCCGGCCTGCTGATGATCGCCAAGAAGCGCAGCATGCTGCGTCACCTGCACGACGCCCTGCGCGGCGAGCGCATCGTGGACAAGCGTTACCATGCCCTGGTGCGCGGCAACTGGCCGGCGGCGAAGAAGCAGATTGCCGTGCCGCTGCTGAAGAACAACCTGCGCTCCGGCGAACGTGTGGTGGAAGTGAATCCCGAGGGCAAGGAAGCGCTGACCGAGTTCAAGGTGCTGCGCCGCTTCGGCGACTTTGCCACCTTGGTGGAGGCGCGCCCGATTACCGGTCGCACCCACCAGATCCGTGTGCATGCCAAGCATGCCGGTCATTCCATTGCCGGCGATCCCAAGTACGGCGACGAGGACTTCTCCCGCGAGATCCGCGAGCTGGGCGGCAAGCGCCTGTTCCTGCATTCCGCGTTCCTGCGAGTACCTATGCCCGATGGCTCGATGCTGGAGCTGGAGGCGCCGGTGGACGATATCTGGCAGCGTACCGTGGAGCGTCTGGATGCGTGAGTATTCCCTGCTGATCTTCGATTGGGATGGCACGCTGGTGGATTCCATCGGTCGTATCGTCGAGGCGATGCGGGTGGCGGCGGTAGGTTCCGGTCTTCCAGTGCGTAGCGAGGCGGCGATCAAGGGCATCATCGGCCTTGGGCTGCCGGAGGCTATTCAGACGCTGTATCCCGAGGTCGAAGAAGGCGAGCCGCTGGATCGTTTCCGTCGGGATTACGGCGATCACTATTTGAGTCTGGAAGTGCAGCCTTCGCCGTTGTTTCCTGGTGTGGCCGAGGCAATGGCTGAGTTTCGGAGCTCGGGCTACCAGTTGGCGGTCGCCACCGGCAAGAACCGCCGTGGGCTGGATCGTGTGCTGGCGGGGCAGGGGTGGACGAACTTCTTCGATATCACTCGCGCCGCCGATGAGTCGGCGAGCAAGCCGGATCCGCGCATGCTGCATGAGATTCTCGAGCATTGCCGGGTCGATGCCCGTGACGCGCTGATGGTGGGCGATTCGCCTTTCGATCTGGAAATGGCGCGCCGAGCTGGCATGGATTCGGTGGCGGTGGGCTATGGTGCTCAGTCGCTGGAGGTCCTTCGGGAGTATGCTCCGGCGCTGGAAGTGAATCATTTCAATGAATTGCGCGCCTGGCTCGCCGGGCGCTCGGTCAAACCAGTGCTCGAGGTAGGCAACTGATGTCGGATGAATGGAAGGCGGACGATAGCAAGGCTGCACAAACTGCGGCGGGCGACGACAAGAGCTGGAAGCTGCTGGAGAAGGCTGTGCTGGCTGGTGTCCAGGAGCAGCGCCGGTCGCGCCGCTGGGGCATCTTTTTCAAGTTGCTGACTTTTGTCTACCTGTTTGGCGCGCTGGCATTGTTCAGTCCCTTCAGTGGCCTTTCCAAGTCTGCCTCGCGCAGCGCCAGTCACACCGCGTTGATCGAAGTGAAGGGCATGATCGCTGACAACGAGGCGGCCAGTGCCGACAACATCGTTGGCGCGCTGCGCTCGGCATTCGAGGATGCCGGCACCAAGGGTATCGTCCTGCGCATCAATAGCCCGGGTGGCAGCCCGGTGCAGTCCGGCTATATCTACGATGAAATCAAGCGCCTGCGTGGTGAGCATCCGGATATCAAGGTCTACGCCGTCATCAGTGATCTGGGGGCGTCCGGTGCTTACTACATTGCCAGCGCTGCCGATCAGATCTACGCGGACAAGGCCAGCCTGGTTGGTTCCATTGGCGTGACGGCGGCCACTTTCGGCTTTGTCGGCACCATGGAGAAGCTGGGTGTGGATCGTCGAATCTATACCTCCGGTGAGCACAAGGCCTTCCTCGATCCGTTCCAGCCGCCGAAAGCGGATGAAACCGCCTTCTGGCAACAGGTGCTGGACGTCACGCACAAGCAGTTCATTGATAGCGTGAAGAAGGGTCGTGGCGACCGCCTTAAGGACAAGGAGCACCCGGAGCTGTTCTCCGGCCTCATCTGGTCCGGTGAGCAGGCGCTGCAGTTGGGGCTGATCGATGGCTTGGGCAGCTCAAGCTACGTGGCGCGCGAAGTCATCAAGGAGAAGGAAATCGTGGACTATACCGTCCAGGAAACCGCCTTTGATCGCTTCACCAAGAAGCTTGGCGCCAGTGTCGCCGAGCGGATGGCGATGTGGATGGGCTTCCAGGGGCCAGCGCTGCGCTGAGTGCTCTTCCTTATATAAGGAAGGAAAAGGCCCGGCGATTGCCGGGCCTTTTCGTTTCAGGCATTGCGGGTCAGGTCTTCTTTTCAGGGCACGGGCACCTGTTCGGCGAGCAGCATGTCCACCAGACGGATCAGCGGCAGGCCGATCAGGCTGGTGGCGTCCTCGCCTTTAGTGGTGCGGAACAGGCTGACGCCCAGGCCTTCGGCCTTGAAGCTGCCGGCGCAGTCGAAAGGTCGCTCGGCCTCGAGGTAGCGGCGGATGCGTGCTTCGTCGAGGTCGCGGAAGTGCACGGTGAAGGGCACGCAGTCGACCTGCGCCGCGCCGCTCTGGCTGTTCAGCAGGCAGAGGCCAGTGAGGAAGCTCACGCTCTTGTCACTGGCGTCTTTCAGTTGTTCGGTGGCGCGTTCGATGGTGTGGGGCTTGCCGAGTATCCTGCTGCCATTTACGGCGGCCTGGTCCGAGCCGATGATCAGGTGGTTGGGATATCGCTGGGCGAGAGTGCGCGCCTTGCTTTCCGCCAGCCGGCGCACCAGTTGCTCGGCGCTTTCGCCTGGCAGCGGTGTTTCGTCGATGTCGGGGCTGGCGCATTCGAACGGCAGGCGCAGGCGCTGCAGCAGTTCGCGGCGATAGGGCGAGCTGGAAGCCAGGATCAGGGGTAGCATGGATAACTCCTTCGGTGCGTCGCCGCGATTCTAGCGAAAAGGTCTGTCCATACAGCGGTTTATGGCTAATTTCCTTTGACAGCTTCGGGTGCATCCCTATAATGGCGCGCTTATGTTGAATGGACCGATACCACCTCACGTTGATCCGCGCAAATTGGTAGAGCGCGCCGCCACCCTCGAAGGTGAGCTGCCGATCGCCAAGATGCCACGTCTCAACGAGCAACTGACCAGCAGTGATGGCAAGATTCACGCGAAGTTTTCCTTCTTCCGTGATCAGCAGAAGCTGGCGGTCATGCACGTCGAACTCGACGCCGAGGTGAGCATGGTATGCCAGCGCTGTCTCGAGCCGGCCAACTTCCATGTGGGTGGTGCGTATGATTACGTCATCATTCCGGAAGGCAAGTCGATCGATGATCTGCCCAGTGGCTACGATGCATTGGAGGTGGGGGATGACCCCATTGACCTGACCTCGCTGGCCGAGGACGAGTTGCTGCTCGCCTTGCCCATCGTGCCGGTCCATGACCCTGAGGATTGCCAGCAGCCGGTGGGATACGCTACAGCGCCCGAACCGAGCGAGAACGTCGAAGAACGGCCCAATCCGTTCAGCGTACTGGCGCAGTTGAAGCGTGACCCAAACGTTTAGGAGTTAATCAATCATGGCTGTTCAGCAGAACAAAAAATCCCGTTCCGCTCGTGACATGCGTCGTTCGCACGATGCCCTGGACGCGAACGCTCTGTCCGTGGAAAAGAGCACCGGTGAAGTTCACCTGCGCCACCACGTCTCCCCGGACGGTTTCTATCGCGGCCGCAAGGTCGTAGACAAAGGCTCTGACGAGTAATCTTTGTCCGCACCAATCATCGCGATTGATGCAATGGGTGGGGACTACGGTCCCCACTGCATTGTTCCGGCCTGTATTTCCTTTCTGGCCGAATATGCTTCCCTCCAGCTGGTCCTCGTCGGCCAAGCTCCTCTGCTAGAAGAACACCTGCGCGGCCTGTCCCCGGCCGAGCGCCAGCGTCTTCACATCCATCACGCCAGCGAAATCGTCACGATGGACGAGCGTCCGTCACAGGCGTTGCGTGGCAAGCCCGACTCCTCCATGCGTGTTGCCCTCGAACTGGTTCGGGATGGCAAGGCCCATGCCTGCGTCAGTGCCGGCAATACCGGTGCGCTGATGGCGCTGTCCCGCTACTTGCTCAAGACCCTGCCCGGCATCGACCGCCCGGCGATGGTGACTGCAGTGCCGACGCAGACCGGTCACTGCCATCTGCTCGATTTGGGCGCCAACGTCGACTGCAGCGCCGAGCATCTCTACCAGTTCGCGGTCATGGGCGCCGTGGCGGCGGAAGCGTTGGGCAAGAGCAACCCCAGGGTCGCGCTGCTGAATGTCGGCACCGAAGACATCAAGGGCAACCAGCAGGTGAAGCTGGCGGCCAGCCTTCTGCAGCAGGCGCGCGGCGTGAACTACATCGGCTACATCGAAGGCGATGGCCTGTATCGCGGGTTGGCCGATGTGGTGGTCTGCGACGGCTTCGTCGGCAATATCCTGCTCAAGTCCAGCGAGGGCCTGGCGGCGATGGTCGCGGCGCGCCTGGAAGAGTTGTTCAATTCCAGCCTGCCGGCCAAGGCGGTCGGTTTGATGGCGATGCCTTTCCTGCGCCGTCTGCGGGGCGATCTGACGCCATCCCAGCACAATGGCGCGAGTTTCCTGGGTTTGCAGGGCATCGTGGTGAAGAGTCACGGCAGTGCGAAAGAAGAGGGTATTCAGAGTGCCTTGCGTCGTGCGCTGCTGGAGGTTCGCGAGAATCTGCCCCAGCGGCTGCATGGCCGATTGGAACATCTGCTCTAATGTGTGACCGCGGTCGTCAGACCGTCATCCAACTGTCAGTTCAATGCGCCAGGCTCTCGCCGGCGCTATCCATTTGACGACATAGACAAAAGGGACCTGTTGCAATGTCCGCATCCCTCGCCTTCGTATTCCCCGGTCAAGGTTCGCAATCGCTCGGCATGCTTGCCGAGCTGGGTGCCCAGCACGCCACCGTACGCGAAACCTTCGCCGAAGCCTCCGCCGCCCTGGGTTATGACCTCTGGGCCCTGGTTCAGGAGGGCCCTGAAGAGCGCCTGAATCAGACCGACAAGACCCAGCCCGCGATCCTTGCGGCCTCCATCGCCCTATGGCGCCTGTGGCTGGCCGAAGGTGGCGTGCGGCCGGCTTATGTTGCCGGTCATAGCCTGGGCGAATATTCCGCTCTGGTTGCTGCTGGCAGCCTGGCCTTCGCCGACGCGGTAAAGCTGGTCGAGCGCCGTGGCCAATTGATGCAGGAAGCTGTTCCCGCCGGTACCGGCGGCATGGCTGCCATTCTCGGCCTGGAAGACGCTGATGTGCTCGCTGCTTGCGTAGAAGCTGCCCAGGGCGAAGTGGTCAGTGCCGTGAATTTCAACGCGCCGGGCCAGGTGGTGATCGCGGGGGCGGCCAAGGCCGTCGAGCGCGCCATTGAGGCTTGCAAGGCGCGTGGCGCCAAGCGTGCCGTTGCGCTGCCGGTCAGCGTGCCGTCGCACTGCGAGCTGATGCGTCCGGCTGCCGAGCGTTTCGCTGAGGCGGTCGAGGCCGTTCAGTGGCAGATGCCGCAAATTGCCCTGGTACAGAACGTCACCGCCCAGGTTCCGGCTGATCTGGCTTCGCTCAAGCGCGACCTGTTGGCGCAGCTGTACAGCCCGGTACGCTGGGTCGAGAGCGTCCAGTTGCTGGCCGAGAAAGGTGTCACCGACCTGGTCGAATGCGGCCCGGGCAAGGTGCTGGCTGGTTTGAACAAGCGTTGCGCGAAGGGCGTGACCACCCACAACCTGGATTCCGCGGACGCCTTTGGCGCGGCCCGCGTGGCTCTGGCTTGAACAGGAGATAAGGCATGAGTCTGCAAGGTAAGGTTGCCCTGGTTACCGGCGCGAGCCGTGGTATCGGCCAGGCCATCGCTCTGGAATTGGGTCGCATGGGCGCCACCGTGATCGGCACTGCCACCAGCGAGTCCGGCGCGCAGAAGATTTCAGAGTACCTCAAGGAAAACGGTATCCAGGGCTCCGGCATGGTGCTCGATGTGTCCAATGACGAGTCCGTCACCGCCGTGGTCGAGGCCATCCAGAAAGAGTCTGGCGCACCGGCTATCGTCGTCAATAACGCAGGCATCACCCGCGATAACCTGCTGATGCGCATGAAAGACGATGAGTGGTTCGATGTGGTCAACACCAACCTCAACAGCCTCTACCGTCTGTCGAAAGCCGTGCTGCGCGGCATGACCAAGGCGCGCTGGGGTCGCATCATCAATATCGGTTCGGTCGTCGGTGCCATGGGCAATGCCGGGCAGACCAACTA
Source organism: Pseudomonas sp. AU11447 (assembly GCF_001672555.2). Lineage (NCBI taxonomy): Bacteria > Pseudomonadati > Pseudomonadota > Gammaproteobacteria > Pseudomonadales > Pseudomonadaceae > Pseudomonas > Pseudomonas sp. AU11447. The sequence continues at coordinate 132,001 of NZ_LZDG02000052.1, forward strand.
CGCGGCGGCCAAGGCCGGCCTGGAAGGCTTCACCCGTGCCCTGGCGCGCGAAGTCGGTTCCCGTGCTATCACTGTCAACGCGGTCGCTCCGGGCTTCATCGACACCGACATGACCCGCGAGTTGCCGGAAGCCCAACGTGAAGCACTGCTCGGTCAGATTCCGCTGGGTCGACTGGGACAAGCCGAAGAGATCGCCAAAGTGGTAGCATTCCTCGCTTCCGAGGGCGCAGCTTATGTAACGGGTGCCACGGTACCGGTGAATGGCGGAATGTACATGAGCTGATGTGACGAGTTCCTTCGTGGCGATGTCATATGCGCTGTCTAAAGTTCTCCAAGCGTTGTGACGCTGGAATAGGCAGAGCATCTGGATTGCCGGAAGGGGCGTCAGCGTTCAGCTTGAAATGCAGAAATCCCTTTCTATACACTTACCCGCAGCCCAGCTGTACGGATTGTCCATAGGAGTGAAAACAAGGTATGAGCACCATCGAAGAACGCGTCAAGAAGATCGTTGCTGAGCAACTCGGCGTTAAGGAAGAAGAAGTCACCAACAGCGCTTCCTTCGTCGAAGACCTGGGCGCCGACTCCCTTGACACCGTTGAGCTGGTGATGGCTCTGGAAGAGGAATTCGAGACCGAAATCCCCGACGAGCAAGCCGAAAAGATCACCACCGTTCAGGAAGCCATCGACTACATCGTTGCCCACCAGGCATAAGACGTAGTCGTCGGTTCCCCGACGAAAGAAGCCGCACGGCCTGCAAAGGCGTGCGGCTTTTCTTTAACGCCGGCTTCTGCCGGCGTTATTGCCGTGAAACACATGAGAGGAAGTCACAGTGTCGCGTAGACGCGTAGTCATCACTGGCATGGGTATGTTGTCGCCCCTGGGTGTGGATGTGCCGAGCAGTTGGGAAGGCATTCTCGCCGGGCGCAGCGGTATCGCCCCGATCGAACACATGGACCTGTCCGCCTTTGCCACCCGTTTCGGCGGCTCGGTGAAAGGGTTCGACGTCGAGCAATACATGTCCGCCAAGGAAGCTCGCAAACTCGACCTGTTCATCCAGTACGGCCTGGCCGCCAGCTACCAGGCGGTGCGCGATTCCGGCCTGGAAGTCACCGACGCCAACCGGGAGCGCATCGGCGTTGCCATCGGTTCGGGCATCGGCGGTCTGACCAATATCGAAAACACCTGTCGTTCGCTGTTCGAGCAGGGCCCGCGGCGCATCTCGCCGTTCTTCGTGCCCGGTTCGGTCATCAACATGGTTTCCGGGTTCCTGTCGATCAACCTCGGTCTGCAGGGCCCCAACTACGCCATCACCACCGCCTGCACCACCGGCACCCACAATATCGGCATGGCCGCGCGCAACATCGCTTACGGCGACGCTGACGTGATGGTCGCCGGCGGGTCCGAAATGGCCGCTTGTGGTCTTGGCCTGGGCGGCTTCGGTGCCGCTCGTGCGCTATCCACCCGCAACGACGAGCCGACCAAGGCCAGCCGTCCCTGGGACCAGGATCGCGACGGCTTCGTGCTCTCTGACGGCGCAGGCTCCCTGGTGCTGGAAGAGCTGGAGCACGCCAAGGCTCGTGGCGCGCGTATCTACGCAGAAATCGTCGGTTTCGGCATGAGCGGCGACGCCTTCCACATGACTGCTCCGCCGGAAGACGGCGCAGGCGCTGCACGCTGCATGAAAGCCGCACTGCGCGATGCCGGCCTGAATCCCGAGCAGGTTGATTACATCAACGCCCACGGCACCTCGACGCCGGCCGGCGATATCGCGGAGATCTCCGCGGTGAAGTCGATCTTCGGCGACCACGCCTACAAGCTGTCAATGAGCTCCACCAAATCGATGACCGGCCACCTGCTGGGTGCTGCCGGTGCGGTCGAGGCGATCTTCAGCGTGCTTGCGCTGCGTGATCAGGTGGCTCCGCCGACCATCAACCTGGATAACCCCAGCGAAGGCTGCGACCTCGACCTGGTCGCCCATCAGGCCAAGGAACGTCCGATCGACGTCGCCCTGTCCAACTCCTTCGGCTTCGGTGGCACCAACGGTTCCCTGGTGTTCCGCCGGTTCCACGGCTGATGCTGAGCTGGATCGACGGCCAGAGCGCCGAGGTGCTGTCCGCGCGTGATCGCGGACTGGCCTACGGCGACGGGCTGTTCGAGACCGTCCGCGTGTCCGCAGGCCGCCCGCGCCTGCTGGCGCGCCACCGGGCGAGGCTGGAGGAGGGCGTCAGGCGCCTGTCCCTGCCGGTCTCGCTCGATCTCGTCGAAGATGAAATCCTGCGTTTCTCCGCCCTGCTGGGTGATGGTGTCGCCAAGCTGGTGCTGACCCGCGGCGAAGGTGCGCGTGGCTACGCACCGCAGGCTGATGCCCAGGTGCGCCGACTATTACTGGCCTCGCCTGCGCCGGCTTACCCGGCAAAGAACCGGGAGGAGGGCGTCCGGCTCTTCTCTTGCGCCACCCGCCTGGCCGAGCAGCCACTGCTGGCCGGTCTCAAGCACCTCAATCGCCTGGAGCAGGTCCTGGCTCGCGCCGAATGGAGCGATCCGGCTTTCGCCGAAGGATTGATGCGCGATGTTTCCGGGCGCGTCGTCGAAGGCGTGTTCAGCAACCTGTTCCTGGTGAAGCGCGGCGAGTTGATCACCGCCGAGCTGGGCCGCTGCGGCGTTGCCGGGGTCATGCGCGCCGAGATCATCGAACGCGCCCGTAGCCTGGGCCTGCCGGTCGTCGTGCGCGATATCGAGTACGGCGAACTGGCGGACGCCGACGAGGTCTTTCTCTGCAACAGTCTCTACGGTATCTGGCCGGTGCTCGGCGTGGCCGAGTTCACTTGGCCGGTCGGGCCCCTGACCCGTAAACTGCAGGGCCAACTCCGCGAACTTCTGGATTCCTGATACGTGATGCGCAAATTGCTGGTGCTGCTGGAAGGCGGCCTGCTGCTGGCCGGGCTCATGCTGGGCCTGGCGGCCTGGGAGCAGCAGCGTGCGCTGCAGCAGCCGCTCCAGCTCACCGAAGAGCGCCTGCTGGATGCTCCCAGCGGCGCCACCCCCGGTCGTCTGCTGACCCGTCTGGAGGATGAGGACGTCCTGCACGGCGGCTTCTGGCTTCGTCTGTACTGGCGCTTCAACCTGGCGGGCGAGGCGCTGCACAGCGGTGAATATCGCCTGACGCCCGGCATGACTGCCGCCCAGTTGCTCGATCTGTGGCGCGAGGGCGACGTCGTGCAGTACGGCCTGACCCTGGTCGAGGGTTGGAACTTCCATCAGGTCCGCGACTTGCTCGCCCGCCAGCCCAAGCTGGACCAGACCCTGAGCGGCCTCAGCGACGCCGACGTGATGGCCAGGCTGGGCAAGCCCGGCGTCTTCCCCGAGGGCCGCTTCTTCCCCGACACCTACCGCTTCGTCCGTGGCACCAAGGACGTCGATATTCTCAAGCACGCCTACCAGCGCATGGAGACCATTCTCGCCGAGGAGTGGGACAAGCGCGGCGAGGACCTGCCCTACAAGGACTCGTACCAGGCGCTGATCATGGCCTCGCTGGTGGAGAAGGAAACCGGCGTACCCCAGGAGCGCGGCCAGATCGCCGGCGTTTTCGTGCGCCGCCTGCAGAAGAACATGCTGTTGCAGACAGATCCGACCGTCATCTACGGCATGGGCGAGCGCTATGCCGGCAAGATCACCCGGGCCGACCTGCGCACGCCAACGCCCTATAACACCTATGTGGTCGCCGGCCTGCCGCCGACGCCCATCGCGCTGCCCGGCCGCGAGGCGATCCACGCCGCGCTGAACCCGGTGCCGGGACAGAGCCTGTACTTCGTCGCCCGCGGCGATGGCAGCCACACCTTCTCCGACAACCTCGACGATCACAACAAGGCCGTCCAGGAATTCCAGATCAAGCGCCGCGCCGACTACCGTTCCAGCCCGGCGCCCGTTCCGCCGCCGGTGCAGACGCCGGACGAAGACGCTCCCGCCGCAGATACCCCTGCAGCGCAGTAGCCCGACAACACAAGGAGTGAGCCGAGTGACCGGCCTGTTCATCACCCTGGAAGGCCCCGAAGGCGCGGGCAAGAGCACCAACCGCGAGTACCTGGCCGAGCGCTTGCGCGAACGCGGCATCGAGGTCCAGCTGACCCGCGAGCCCGGCGGTACGCCGCTGGCCGAGCGCATCCGCGAGCTGCTGCTGGACCCCAGCGACGAGAAGATGGCCGTGGATACCGAGTTGCTGCTGGTCTTCGCTGCCCGGGCGCAGCACATCGCCGGGGTCATCCGTCCGGCCCTGGAGCGTGGCGCGGTGGTGCTCTGCGATCGGTTCACGGATGCGACCTATGCCTATCAGGGCGGCGGTCGTGGTCTGCCGGTGGAGCGCATCGCACAACTGGAAACCTTTGTCCAAGGCAGCCTGCGCCCGGACCTGACCCTGGTGTTCGACCTGCCGGTGGAAATCGGCCTGTCGCGCGCGGCCGCCCGCGGTCGCCTGGACCGCTTCGAGCAGGAAGGGCGCGCCTTCTTCGAGGCGGTGCGCAATACCTACCTGGATCGCGCCCGCGCAGAGCCTGCGCGCTATCACATCCTCGATGCGGCGCAGGCGCTGCCCGAGGTGCAGCGCGACCTGGACGGCCTGCTGCCGATCCTGCTGGAGCGCCTCAATGGCTGACATCTATCCCTGGCAGCAGGGCCTCTGGCAGCAGCTCAGCAGCCGCCCGCGCCATGCCCATGCCTATCTGCTGCACGGGCCGGCAGGCATTGGCAAGCGCGCGCTGGCGGACAATCTGGTGCACTTCCTGCTGTGCCAGCGATCCGCGGGCAACAACGCGTGCGGCCAATGCAAGGCCTGCCAGTTGCTCGCCGCCGGCACACACCCGGATTTCTTCCTGCTGGAACCGGAGGAGCCGGAGAAACCCATTCGGGTCGATCAGGTTCGCGAGCTGGTGGGCTTCGTGGTGCAGACCGCTCAGTTGGGCGGGCGCAAGGTGGTGCTGCTGGAGCCGGCCGAGGCAATGAACCTGAATGCCGCCAACGCCCTGCTGAAAAGCCTCGAAGAGCCGTCCGGCGATACCGTGCTGCTGCTCATCAGCCACCAGCCCAGCCGGCTGTTGCCGACCATCAAGAGCCGCTGTGTACAGCAGGCCTGCCCGCAGCCTTCTGCCGAGCAGGCCCGTGCCTGGCTGGCGGGCGCCCTGCCGGCCGAGCCAGTGGAGACCTTGGACGAGTTGCTGGTGCTCGCTGGTGGTTCACCGCTGACCGCGCTGCGACTGCAGGGCCAAGGCGTGCGCGAGCAGCGCGCACAAGTGGTCGAAGGGGTGAAAAAGCTGCTCAAGCAGCAGGTTGCCCCAGGTCAGCTGGCCGAAAGCTGGAATGCTGTACCTTTGCCACTATTGTTCGACTGGTTCTGCGACTGGTCGCTGCTGATCCTGCGTTACCAACTGGCTCGGGACGAAGAGGGCCTTGGCCTGACCGACATGCGCAAGGTCGTGCAGTATCTCGCCGAGAAGTCGACACAGCCCAAGGTGCTGGCAATGCAGGACTGGTTGCTGCTGCAACGGCAGAAAGTCCTCAATAAAGCCAACCTCAACCGTGCCTTGCTTCTCGAAGCCTTGCTCGTACAGTGGGCAAGTCTGCCCGGGCCGGGCTAGAATCCGGCCATCGGAAAAATCTGCCAGGACAGCTGAATGAGCTTGCCACCAAATCTGGGTCCGCGTAACGGAATCCTGTCCCTGACCATCAAGGACAAATCCGTGCTGTATGCCGCCTACATGCCGTTCATCCGCAATGGCGGGCTGTTCATTCCGACCAACAAGACCTACAAGCTGGGCGATGAAGTCTTCATGCTGCTCAACCTGATGGACGAGCCGGAGAAGATCCCGGTCGCCGGCAAGGTGGTCTGGATCACTCCTCGCGGCGCGCAGGGTAACCGTGCCGCCGGCATTGGCGTGCAGTTCAACGACGGCGACAACACCGCGCGCAACAAGATCGAGACCTATCTCGCCGGTGCGCTGAAGTCGGATCGCCCGACCCATACCATGTAGCTCATACCATGCGAGAATGGCAGCTTGTACAGGCTGCAAACACGAAGCGCCCCGAGGGGCGCTTCGTCATTTTCCGGAGAAAGTTTTCATGCTGGTCGATTCCCACTGCCACCTCGATCGTCTCGATCTCGCCGCCCACGACGGATCGCTGGATGCCGCGCTGGACGCTGCCCGTGCGCGCGGTGTCAGCCAGTTCCTGTGCATCGGCGTGAGCGCGGACAATGCCAGGGCAGTGAAGGATCTGGCAGATCGCTACGCCGACGTGCATTGCTCGGTCGGCGTGCACCCGTTGGACCTGGAACCGGGCGCCGCGCCGGCGCTGGACTGGCTGCTGGGCGAGTTGAACCATCCGCGCGTGGTGGCCATCGGCGAGACCGGCCTGGACTATCACTACGAGCCCGAGGCCGCCGAGCTGCAGCAAGAGGCCTTCCGCCTGCACCTTGAGGCCGCCAAGGTGACCGGCAAGCCGGTCATCGTGCATACCCGCGAAGCCCGCGCCGATACCCTGGCGTTGCTGCGCGAGGCCGCGCTGCCGCAGGCCGGTGTGCTGCATTGCTTCACCGAAGACTGGGAGATGGCCAAGGCGGCGCTGGATATCGGCTTCTATATCTCGCTGTCGGGCATCGTCACCTTCCGCAATGCCGAGCAATTGCGCGAAGTGGCCCGTCAGGTGCCGGTGGACCGCCTGCTGGTGGAAACCGATTCGCCCTATCTCGCGCCGGTGCCCCATCGCGGCAAACCGAACCTTCCCGAATACGTGCGCGAGGTGGCCGAGTACCTGGCCGTGTTGCGTGGGGTGAGTTTCGAAACGCTGGCCGAGCAGACCACTGCCAATTTCCGCCGGCTGTTCCCGCTGGCCTGCTGACGGTCGGTGCGCGGACAGCTTTCCCGCGCGCAAAAAAAACCCGGGTTCTGGGGGATGAATCCGGGTCAAGACCATTAGGAGTTTAACAATAAGGTACGCGATCCTCGGTACCTTCACCGGCGGAGCACTTGGGGGGAGATGCCGCGCGCCGGTATCTACAAGTATTGGTCAAGATGCCGCGCTTGCCACAGGGGGCCCGGTGTTTTTTAAACGGATTTGGAATACATCACACCGGGCTGAGCAGCTTTCTCGGCCGCGCCTGCGTTATTGCCCCGCCAAAGCCCCGATCAGCGCCAGGGTCTCCTCGATGACCGCTTCGCTGGTGTAGAAGTGCGGCGAGAAGCGGATGCCGGCGCCGCGCTGGATACACACCACCTGCTCCGCGCGCAAACGCTCCAGCAGACGGGTATTGTCCCAGCCGGCCAGGCTGAACGTCAGGATGCCGGCGCGGCGAGTCGGTTCTGCCGGGCTGTGCAGCGAGGCGCCGCAGAGGCGACCCAGACCGTCATGCAGTTGCTGGACGCGCGCCTGCACCAGTTCGCCTACTGCCGCCATGCCGACCTCTTCCAGCAGGCCAAGGCTGGCGTCCAGTGCCACTGCGCCGAGCATGTTCGGGCTGCCGCACTCGAAGCGGCGAGCACTACGCGCCGGCTGCCAGTCGGCCAGGTCGTAGTTGCCGGCGTTTTCCAGCATGTGCCAGCCGTATTCCTGCAGCGCCAGTTGCTCGCGTTCGGCGGCGCGGCAATAGAACACGCCCAGGCCTTCTGGGCCGAGCATCCATTTGTGCCCATCGGCCATGGCAAAGGCGCAGTCGTAGGCCTGCACGTCGAAGGGCAGGGCGCCCAGTTGCTGGATGGCGTCGATGCAATACAGCACGCCGCGCTGGCGGCAGCCGGCCCCGAGGCGCTCCAGGTCCATGCGCAGGCCGCTGGCGTACTGCACGGCGCTGATCGAGAGCAGGCGCGTGCGCGGTGTGCAGGCGGCCAGCAGGTCGCCTTCGGGATCATCGCCGTCCAGGTTCACCTGGATGACTTCCACCCCGCGCGGTTTGAGTGCTTCCCAGACGACCCGGTTGGAGGGGAATTCCTGATCGCTGATCACCACCTGGTCGCCGGCGCGCCAGTCCAGGCCAAAAGCGACGAAGGACAGCGCCTCGGACGTGTTCTTCACCAGGGCGATATCGCCGGTGGTCCGGGCATTCACCAGGCGCATCAGGCGCTCGCGCAGGCGCTTCTCGATGGTCAGCCAGCGCGGATAGTCGCGGGCACCCAACAGGATGTTCTCCTGGGCAAACGCCGCGACGGCGTCTGCGGCGCGCTTGGGCCAGGGCGCGACCGCCGCGTGGTTCAGGTAGCGCAGACCGGGTTGTTGGGGAAACTCGGAAGAAAAGCTAATCATGTCGGATGATCCGTGCAATTTGGCGCTGAATAGGCATAATACGCGGCTTCGAATTTTGACTATTTTTGACCGAACAGTCTTTTTATGCAGAAAGAGCCGCGCAAGGTTCGCGAATTCCGTCGTCGCGAACAGGAAATCCTCGACACCGCCCTCAAGCTGTTCCTTGAGCAGGGCGAAGACAGTGTCACGGTCGAAATGATCGCCGATGCCGTGGGTATCGGCAAAGGCACCATCTACAAGCACTTCAAGTCCAAGGCGGAGATCTACCTGCGCCTGATGCTGGACTACGAGCGCGATCTGGCCGACCTGTTCCACTCCGAAGACGTCGCCCGCGACAAGGAGCGCCTGTCGCGCGCCTACTTCGAGTTCCGCATGCGCGATCCGCAGCGCTACCGCCTGTTCGACCGCCTGGAGGAGAAGGTGGTGAAGACCAGCCAGGTCCCGGAGATGGTCGAGGAGCTGCACAAGATCCGCGAATCCAACTTCGAGCGCCTGAGCCAGCTGATCAAGGAACGCATCGCGGCGGGCAAGCTGGAAGACGTGCCGGCCTACTTCCACTACTGCGCGGCCTGGGCGCTGGTGCATGGCGCCGTGGCGCTGTATCACTCGCCGTTCTGGCGCGAAGTGCTGGAGGATCAGGAGGGCTTCTTCCAGTTCCTCATGGACATCGGCGTGCGCATGGGCAACAAGCGCAAGCGCGACGGCGATACGCCGGCCGCCTGAGTCGCCATTCGCGCGATTCATCGTCGCGGTTGCGACAGGGCTCCCGGCGCCGGTGGGGATATACTTGCATGAGTGATCGCCACCGGAGCCGAGCATGATCGTCGACCGCCAGGGCAGGCGCTTCCGCAATCTTCGCGTGAGCCTGACCGCCGCCTGCAACTACGCCTGCACCTATTGCGTGCCGGACGGCAAACGCCTGGTCGCGGCGCAGGACGAGCTGTCGGCGGAATCCCTGGTGCGCGGGGTCGCCTACCTGATCGAGTCCGCCGGCATCGAGCGTCTGCGCGTCACCGGTGGCGAACCGTTGGTCAGTCCGAAGCTCGATGCCTTCCTGCATGGCGTCAGCCGTCTCGGGCTGCAGGACATCGCCATCACCACCAACGGCCAGCTGCTGTCGAAGAAGCTGCCGCTGCTGCTGGATTGCGGCATCCGCCGCCTCAACGTTTCCCTCGATACCCTGGATGCCGATGCTTTCCGGCGCATTGCCCGTGGCGGCGACCTGGCCTCGGTGCTCAAGGGGCTCGACGAGGCCCGCGCGGCCGGCCTGAAGATCAAGCTCAACATGGTCCCGCTACGCGGGCAGAACCTCGACCAGGTCGTGCCGCTGTTGGACTACTGCCTGGAGCACGGCTTCGAGCTGCGCTTCATCGAGCTGATGCGCATGGGCCACCTGGCCCACGATCCGAACGGCTTCCACCGGCAGTTCGTCAGCTTGCAGGAGCTGCTGGAGCTCATTGGTGAACGCCATCCCTATATCCAGGCCGATGCGCCGGTGGATGCCACGGCCATTCGCTATGAAGTGCCGGGGCAGGGCTATTTTGGCGTGATCGCCAACGAAAGCGTGCCGTTCTGCCGGACCTGTTCGCGTCTGCGCCTGTCCTCCACCGGCTGGCTGCATGGCTGCCTGTCGTCGAGCAACCGGCATTACGTCGGTGACCTGCTGGACAAACCGCGCCACCAGGCGCTCCCCGCCTTGCAGCGGTTGCTGGTGAGCGCCCTGGCGGACAAGCAGGAAGTCGCCTTCTCCGGCGGCGTCACCATCATGAAGATCATCGGCGGCTGAGATCGCCCTCAAGACCTGATTAGCCCATGCCCAACGAATTCCCCATTTCCTATATCGAGCCGGTGTTCCGGCCGCCGAGCGAGGCACACTCGCTCATTCTTCCCGTCACCAACGGCTGTTCCTGGAACCAGTGCGGCTTCTGCGAGATGTATACCCAGCCGCAGAAGAAATTCCGCGCCCGCGACGAGGCCGAGGTGCTGGAGGAGATTCGCCGCTGTGGCGAGCGGCTGATCGTCCAGCGGGTGTTCCTCGCCGATGGCGATGCGCTGGTGCTGCCGACGCGGCGCCTGCTCAACATCCTCCGTGCGATCCGCGAGCACCTGCCCGAGGTGGACCGTGTCTCCAGCTACTGCCTGCCGCGCAACCTGCGCAAAAAGTCGGTGGAGGAGCTGAAGGAATTGGCGGACGCCGGCCTGCGAATGGCTTACGTAGGTGCCGAGTCCGGCGACGACGAAGTGCTTGCGCGGGTGAACAAGGGCGAAACCTACGCCTCGACGCTGGATGCATTGCAGAAGCTGGGCGAGGCGGGGATCAAGCGCTCGGTAATGGTCCTCAACGGCCTGGGCGGCAGCACGCTGAGCGCCCAGCACGCCGATAGCTCGGCGCGCCTGATGAACGAGGCGCAGCCGGAATTCCTGTCCACTCTGGTGGTGAGCTTCCCCACTGGCGAAGAACGCTATCGCCAGGGCTTCCCGGATTTCCAGCCGTTATCGCAGGCCGAATTGTTCATCGAAGTTGAGCGCCTGCTGAACGGCCTGGAGCTTAGCGACACGGTGTTCCGCAGCGATCACGCATCCAACTACCTGGTGCTCAAGGGCACGCTGGGGGCGGACAAGGCGAAGCTGCTCGCCCAGGTTCGCCAGGCCATCGAGCAGCCTCAGCGTGCGCAGCTGCGCCAGGAATGGCAGCGCGGCCTGTGATGGCGCGGAAGCTGCATTGCCTGTCCGAATGCCGGTTTTTCGTCGCCGGCTCCGGAGATTTCCCATGCGCTACCTGATGTTGATCCTTGCCTTCGCCACCCTGGGCGGCTGCATGAATCCCAGTGACCTGGCCGACGGCACCGACTACTACCTGCGGGACTCGGGCTTCCTCGATCACAGCCAGACCCGCCGCACCTCGAACTGGCGACTGCAACAGGACTCCTTCATCTATATCGCCCAGGGGCCGTTCGTGCCACCCGGCCATCCGTATGCACGGCCCAATGTGGTAGCGGAGGAGGCGTTCGACGGTTTCGTCGAGTATTTCCCGCTGGTACGCCGGGCCAAGAGCCCGCTGGGGCTGGAGGGTGCCATGCAGGAAGCGCGCGCGGCGGGTGCCAATTATCTGTTGTATACCCGCTTTGCTCGCGGCGAGGACAATGTCGGCACCTACGAGGAATACGAGGACACCGACAACGCGGTGGGCCGTGACCGCAGCGTGATCCAGGTGATGCTGATCGAGACTGACAACCGCTACCTGGTGGACAGCGCCACCATCCGCAGTCGCGGCGGTTTTCTGACATTCTATGATGCCAAACCCGAGGACCTGATAGGGCGGCCGCTGGAAGACTATGCCCGCAGCCTGCTCGGGGTGAAGACGCGAGAGGAGTACCAATGACCGACCCAGGCAAAGCCGGCGATCTGCTGGCGCAGATTCCCGCCAGCAAGGACAAGGGGCTGCCGCCGGTGCACCTGTGGAACCCGGACTGCTGTGGCGATATCGACATGCGTATCGCCCGCGATGGCACCTGGTATTACCTGGGCACGCCGATCGGGCGCAAGCCGATGGTGCGGCTGTTCTCCACCATCATCCGCCGTGATGGCGACGACTATTTCCTCGTCACGCCCGTGGAAAAGTGCGGCATCAGCGTCGATGACGCGCCTTTCGTCGCCGTTACCCTGGCCGTCGAAGGGGAGGGTGAACAGCAGGTGTTGCGCTTCACCACCAATGTCGAGGATGAGGTGGTGGCCGACGCCGCGCATCCGATCCGCGTGGAGCTCGATCCGCAGACCCAGGAGCCGTCGCCCTACGTGCTGGTGCGGGTGAACCTGGAGGCGCTGATCCACCGCAACGTCTTTTATCAGTTGGTCGAGCTGGCGGTTCCCCGCGAGATTGACGGTATCGAGTGGCTGGGAGTGTGGAGTTCCGGGGAGTTCTTCCCTATCGCACCGCAGCCGTGACCGGATGGTCTGAACGCGGCCAGTAGTCCCCGTTCTTCATCGCTACAAGTACTTAGCTTGCAAAGAAAAAGGCTCCCGAGGGAGCCTTTTTCGTTACCGCCAACGCAATTACATGTTGGGGTAGTTCGGACCGCCGGTACCTTCCGGGGCCACCCAGGTGATGTTCTGGGCCGGGTCCTTGATGTCGCAGGTCTTGCAGTGTACGCAGTTCTGCGCGTTGATCTGGAAGCGCTTGCTGCCGTCGTCGTTGCTCACGACTTCGTACACGCCAGCCGGGCAGTAGCGCTGCGCGGGCTCGTCGTAGAGCGGCAGGTTCTTGCCAACCGGGATGCTCGGGTCAGTCAGCTTCAGGTGGATCGGCTGGTCTTCCTCATGGTTGGTGTTGGACAGGAACACCGAGGACAGCTTGTCGAAGCTCAGTTTGCCGTCCGGCTTCGGATAATCGATCTTCGGCGCTTCGCTGGCCTTCTTCAGGGTCGCGTAGTCCGGAGTCGTATCGTGCAGGGTGAACGGAAGCTTGCCGCCGAAGATGTTCTGGTCGATGAAGTTGAACGCACCGCCACCGATGGCGCCGAACTTGTGCATCGCCGCGCCGAAGTTACGGCTGCGGAACAGTTCGTCGTACAGCCAGCTGCCCTTGAAGGCTTCGACGTAGTTGGTCAGCTCGTCACCGCCTTCACGGCCGGCGAACAGGGCTTCGGCAACCGAGTCGGCGGCCAGCATGCCGGACTTCATCGCGGTGTGGCTGCCCTTGATCTTGGCGAAGTTCAGGGTGCCCAGGTCGCAGCCGATCAGTGCGCCGCCCGGGAAGACCATCTTCGGCAGCGAGTTCAGGCCGCCCTTGCAGATGGCGCGAGCGCCGTAGGCCACGCGCTTGCCGCCTTCCAGGTACTGCTTGATCACCGGATGGTGCTTGTAGCGCTGGAACTCGTCGAACGGCGACAGGTGCGGGTTGGTGTAGGACAGGTCGATGATCAGGCCGACCACCACCTGGTTGTTTTCCAGGTGATAGAGGAAGGAGCCGCCCGGGTTGTCGTCGTTCAGCGGCCAGCCCGCGGTGTGCACCACCAGGCCCTGCTCGTGCTTGGACGGGTCGATGTCCCAGATTTCCTTGATGCCGATACCGTAGTGTTGGGCGTCGGCTTCGCTGTCGAGCTTGTACTTCTTGATCAGCTGTTTGCCGATGTGGCCACGGCAGCCTTCGGCGAACAGGGTGTACTTGGCGCGCAGTTCCATGCCCGGGGTGTAGTAACCCTCTTTCGGATTGCCTTCGCGGTCGACGCCCAGGTCACCGGTGACAATGCCGCGCACCACGCCATTCTCGTCGATCAGCGCTTCCTGGGCGGCGAAGCCCGGGTAGATCTCGACGCCCAGGCCTTCGGCCTGCTGGGCCAGCCAGCGGCACAGGTTGCCCAGGGAGATGATGTAGTTGCCTTCGTTGTGCATGGTTTTGGGCACGAAGAAGTTCGGCACCTTGGCCGCCGCTTCCGGGCTCTTCAGCACATAGATGTCGTCGCGCTTGACGGGGGTGTTCAGCGGCGCTTCGAGTTCCTTCCAGTTGGGGAACAGCTCGTTCAGCGCACGGGGCTCGAACACGGCGCCCGAGAGGATGTGGGCGCCCACTTCGGAACCCTTTTCGACCACACAGACGCTGATTTCCTGACCGGCGTCGGCGGCCTTCTGTTTCAGTCGGCAAGCGGCGGACAGACCGGCAGGGCCGGCGCCGACGATGACGACGTCGAATTCCATAAATTCGCGTTCCACTATCGATCTCTCCTGAATCAAGGCTCTGGGCATTTTGTAGGTATTGGGATGGGCGTGCCCCCACCCAGTAAGAGCGGGGCGCATTATAGCTAGACCTGTTGCTATATCTAAACCCTTTATCGAGGGCAATACAAACGTTTGTTTGAATCGCGCGTAACCCTGATAGAATCGGGGTCCGCGGCTTATAAAGGGGTATTTTCGTGTATTGACCCGCCCGGTCGATGCGGTCAAGATACCTGCGGTTTTGCGGTCGCGTTGCGCTGGATGTAGTCGCAGATGGCGTGCACTACCGGCCAGGCCTGTCTGGCGACATTCCTATTCACCGGAGAAAAACGAGGAATCCATGAAGGTTCTTGTAGCTGTCAAACGAGTGGTTGACTATAACGTCAAGGTCCGCGTCAAGGCGGACAACTCCGGCGTCGATCTCGCCAACGTCAAGATGTCCATGAACCCCTTCTGCGAAATCGCCGTGGAAGAGGCCGTACGCCTGAAAGAGAAAGGCGTCGTCACCGAGATCGTTGCGGTCTCCGTCGGCCCGACCGCTGCCCAGGAGCAACTGCGTACCGCGCTGGCTCTGGGTGCTGATCGCGCCATCCTCGTTGAAACCAACGAAGAACTGAGCTCCCTGGCCATCGCCAAGTCGCTGAAAGCCCTGGTCGACAAAGAGCAGCCGCAGCTGGTCATCCTCGGCAAGCAGGCCATCGACAGCGACAACAACCAGACCGGCCAGATGCTGGCCGC
>NZ_LZDG02000053.1:0-46787 GCF_001672555.2 Pseudomonas sp. AU11447
ATCTTTCGGTCGGCTWCGGTGGTCGCCGCCCTCGCCGAAGCCGACCGAAGTGACGAAGGCCAGCTTGTCGACGAAGGTGCGGTGCGACTGTTTGAGGATGATCAGCACCTCCTTGGCGGAACCGGCAATCTCCGGCGCCCCGCCGGCGCCCGGCAGGCGCACCTTCGGCTTGTTGTAGTCGCCGATGACGGTGGTGTTGATATTGCCGAAGCGGTCGACCTGGGCCGCGCCGAGGAAGCCGACGTCGATGCGCCCGCCCTGCAGCCAGTAGCGGAAGATTTCGCCGGTGGGCACCACGGTGTCGGCGGTCTCGGCCAGTTCGCCGTCGCCGATGGACAGCGGCAGCACGCTGGGCTTGGCGCCGATGGGGCCGGATTCGTAGATCAGGACCACGTCAGGGGACGCGGTCAGGCGCGCGAGGTTGGCGGCCTTGGACGGCAGGCCGATGCCGACGAAGCAGACAGCGCCGTTCTTCAGGCGGCGGGCGGCGGCCACGGTCATCATTTCATTGGTGCTGTAGGCGCTCATTACTTGGCCTCCGCGAGCTTGGTCTGGAACTCGGCAAAATCCTTGGTGCCGCGGATGTAGGTATCGATCCAGGCGTTGAAGGTGTCGCGGTCACGGGCGATCGGGTCCCAGGCCTGGTAGAAGCGGTTGTCACGCTCGGAGTAGCCGTGGGCGTAGGACGGGTGCGAGCCGCCGGGCACGTGGCAGACGGCGGACAGTGCCCAGGTCGGCAATACGCAGGAGTTCATCGGCGCGTTCAGGTCGTCGACGATTTCTTCCACGGTGACAATGCAGCGCTTGGCGGCCAGGGCGGCTTCCTTCTGCACGCCGAGGATGCCCCACAGCAGCACGTTGCCCTTGCGGTCGGCCTTCTGCGCGTGGATCACGGTGACATCCGGGCGAACCGAAGGCACGGCGGCCAGTTGCTCGCCGGTGAACGGGCAGTTGATGAACTTGATGTTCGGGTTGACCTTCGGCAGGTCGGAACCGGCGTAAGCGCGCAGCACGGCGAACGGCAGGCCCGAGGCGCCGGCGACGTAGGAGTTGGCCAGATCAGCGTGGCTGTGCTCGTCGATCTCCAGCTCGCGCGGCCAGCCCTTCTCCACCGCGTCACGCAGGCGGTGCAGCGAACCGACGCCGGGGTTGCCACCCCAGGAGAAAGTCAGCTTGCGCACGCAGCCGGCGCCGATCAGCAGGTCGTAGACCAGGTCGGGCGTCATGCGTACCAGGTGCAGGTCTTTCTTGCCCTGGCGGATCAGCTCGTGGGAAGCGGCGGTCGGGATCAGGTGGGTGAAGCCTTCGAGCGCGACGGTATCACCGTCGTTGACGAAGCGCTCGACCGCTTCGCGGAGAGTCAGGAGTTCAGCCATGGTCGGTCTCGTTGTAAGGGTGGTGCGGGTGGGAAAAAGGTACCGCCGGGGGGATGGACGAACAATGCGATAATCGACTATTGGTGCGAATATCGAACACTTCTCTTAGGGGGCTAACGGCTGCTCTGGGAGTAAGGATTGCCACTTGAGCGAGTCTGCGGGAGGCGCGGTCTTTTGTAGGAGCGAGCTTGCTCGCGAACCCGCCCAGCGCTGGAGCGGCCGGGGAATCCGTTCGCGAGCAAGCTCGCTCCTACAGGTTTCAGGCTTGTTGCAGCGCGCGGGGGCGGTTGCTGCGATCTTCGGCATCGGCGGAAACCGCCKGCTGCAGCTGGAAATCGAACTCGATCTCGGCGAAGCGCCCTTCYACKCCGCGYGCCTTGGCRGCGGCTGCGTCCTCGACGAAACGCACCTCGCCGATCAGCCCRTCGCGRGTGGCRTAGGCGAAGTCGTCCCACAGGTACTGRTCRCCGGCSAGGTTGATCTGCGTGGTCAGGTGGCGATGCCCCGGCGCGGAGATGAAGAAGTGGATGTGCGCCGGGCGCTGGCCRTGGCGGCCSAGYTGRTTMAGCAGCTCCTGGGTCGGGCCGTCCGGCGGGCAGCCGTAGCCGCTGGGCACGATGCTGCGGGCTTGGTAGCGGCCTTCGGCGTCGGTGACGATGCGGCGGCGCAGGTTGTACTCGGACTGGGTGCTGTCGAAGTACGARTAGGTGCCGTTGGTGTTGGCGTGCCAGAGGTCGACCACGGCSCCGGCCAGCGGCTTGCCGTCGAGGTCGAACACGCGGCCGGAGAGGAACATCACGGTGCCGGCATCTTTTCCGTCATCCATCCGCGCTTCGCCTTCGGACAWCGGYGCACCGGCCACGTAGAGCGGGCCTTCGATGGTRCGCGGGGTSCCGCCTTCGATGCCGACRGCGGCGTCCTGSGCGTCCAGCAGCAGGTCGAGRTAATGCTCGATRCCCAGGCCKGCGACCACCAGGCCGGCTTCCTGGCGAGCGCCGAGGCGGTTGAGGTAGTCCACGGCTTTCCAGAAYTCGTCGGGGGTGACGYTCATGTCTTCGATGAGCTTCGCGGTGTCCTGCAGRATGCGCAGGACGAGGTTCTTCACGCGCGGGTTGCCGGCATCGTTCAGGGCGCCGCTGGCTTCTTCGAAGAAGGTCTGGATATCGGCAGTCTGGGAAATCTTCAGGGTCACGTTGATCACCTCGTTCTTGTTGTTTTCGGAGTCAGCAGGGAATCAGCTGGCGCAGCGCACGGCCTCGCGGTCGACACGGTGGAAGACCCGGTTGAAGTACACCAGGCTGTCCTGGCGCTCGCGCACGGCGACCTTTTCCAGTTCGACGAACATCACGGTGTGCGAGCCGACTTCCTTGCAGTCGCTGATACGTCCCTCCAGGCTGACCAGCGCCTGGCGCAGCACCGGCAGGCCGGCGTAGCCGTCGTCCCAGAGGTCCCAGGCGAAGCGCTCTTCCATGGACACCTTGGTCATCCCGGCGAAGTGCTTGGCCAGTTCCTCCTGCTCGCCACAGAGCACGTTGACGCACAGGTGGCCGTTGCTGCGGAACACATCGTGGGTGGCGCTGCCGCGATTGACGCAGACCAGCACCGTGGGCGGCGAGTCGGTGACCGAGCAGACCGCGCTGGCGGTGATGCCGCAGCGGCCTTCCGGGCCGTTGGTGGTGATGATGTTCACCGCCGCCGGCAGTTGCGCCATGGCGTTGCGGAAATCGATCTGGGTCTGGCTGAGGGTGTTGGCCATGTCTTCGCCCCTTGTGCTGGAGTGGCCGGCACGCCCGGCCTTTCTTGTATGGGGCCAGCGTAGGGCAGCGCCAGGGCGCGAAACATTCAGACGATTACCACGCCAGAGGGTGGTGGCCGCTAGTCATGTAGGTGGTTTCTTTATCGTCAGCATCGCCGACTATGGGTATGCTCCGGGGCATGCCATTGCGGCGACCGGGCCAAAGCCCGGCGTACGCGGCCTACGTGCAGCTCTACAACGATAAAAAAGAAAGTGGCAACGCCTGATGGATGCTAGAAAACCCGTGGTCTACATCGTCGACGACGACAAGGACCTGCGCACCTCCCTCGCCTGGCTGCTCGAATCGGTCAGCATCGAATCGCTGTGCTACGGCGGCGCCGAGGAGTTCCTGCGCGAATACGACCCCAAGCTCCCCGCCTGCCTGGTGCTCGACGTGCGTATGCCCGAGACCAGTGGGTTCCAGTTGCAGGAAATGCTCAACGACAAGGGCATCGCCCTGCCGACCATCTTCGTCACCGCCCATGGCGACATCCCCATGTCGGTGAAGGCGATGAAGAACGGCGCGCTGGATTTCGTCGAGAAACCCTACAACCCGCAGCAGATGCTCGATCGCATCCAGGCCGCACTGAAAAGCGCGGTACAGGTACACGCCGGGCAGGAGCAGAAGCAGGTCCTGCAGCACAAGCTCGACCTGCTGACCGGGCGGGAACGGGAAATCCTGATGATGGTGGTGGACGGCAAGGCCAGCAAGGTCATCGCCCGCGAGCTGAACATCAGCGTCAAGACCGTCGATGTGCACCGCACCAAGATCAAGGAAAAGATGGGCGTGAGCAGCATCGCCATGCTGGTGCGCGAAGTGCTCAACGTGCCGCTGGAAGAATCGCGCCCCTGACCGGGGCGCTCTCCCTTAATTCGTTTCGACGCGCTCGCCGCACAGGTCGAGGGCGAACAGGCGCTCCGTCTCGGCCGGCGCCAGGCCGCTGCCGATCAGGCTGAACAACTTGCCCAGCGCCGCTTCGCGGGTCATGCCTCCGCCGGAAACCAGCCCCGCATCGCGCAGGCGACTGCCCGCGGCATAGACATCGAACGCCACGTGCCCCTGCGGGCATTGGCTGATCGCAGCCAGCACCACGCCGCGAGCATGAGCCTCGCGCAATACCGCGAGCAGCTCCTCGTTATCCGACGGACCAGTACCGCTGCCGTAGCACTCCAGCAGCAACGCCTGTACCCCACTGCCGAGCAGCGCGCGCAGGTGCTCGGCACGCAGGCCGGGGAACAGCGGCAGCACGGCGAGGTTCACCGGTTGGCGCGGCTGGCGATAGCTCAGTTCGGCAGGAAGCGATTCCGCGCGTTCACCTTTGCGCTCACGCGGCAACACGGCAAAGGCATCGAACGCCTCGCTGCGCAGCTTGGTGACACGGGCGCCGTGCATCATCTCGCCATTGAAATACAACCAGACACCCGGCTCGACACCGGCTTCCAGTGCATTCAGCGCGCCCAGCAGGTTCGCCGGCGCATCGCTGCCCGGCGCGCCCATCGGCTGCATGGAGCCGGTAAACACCACGGGAACATCCAGCCCCAGGAGCAGGAAGGACAGTGCCGCAGCGCTGTAAGCCAGGGTGTCGGTGCCGTGCAGGACCAGCACGCCGTCATGGTCGCCCTGCTCCACCGCGCCGACGATGGCGTCGCGCATGGCCAGCCAGTTGGCCTGGGTCATGTTGGCGCTGTCGAGCAGCGGTTGCAGTTCGCTGAAGGACCAGTCGAGGTGAATCTCGCCGTGGCCTTGCAGTTGTTCGCGCATGCGCGCTTCGAAACCGCCAGCCGGCGCCAGGCCTTCGGCAGTCTGCAGCATGCCGATGGTGCCGCCGGTATAGAGGACGAAGAGGTTCTTCACGCAACGCATGCCAGTGCTCTTGTAGGAAAGTTCACAGGATAAACCGCAAGGCCGGGAGAAGTCCCGGCCTTGCGTATCAGACCAAAGTCAGCGGATCAGCCCTGGGCGGGCAGGCTGCCGTGGGCCGGAGCGGTCGAATTGATCTTGTGCGCGTCGCGCCAGGCGTCGTGGTCGATGTCCAGGTCGGAGAACTTGCTGGCATCGAACACAGGGCGCTCGATACCGGCGCGGCGCTGATCGTCGTAGTCACGCATCACGCGCAGGCCAGTCTTGATCAGCATCGCCAGGGCCACCAGGTTGACGAAGGCCAGGCAGGTCATGGTGATGTCGGCGAAGGCGAACACGGTGCCCAGGTTCTGCATCGAGCCCCAGAGGATCAGGCCCAGCACCAGCACACGGAAGGCGATCAGCGCGGTGCGACTGCGGCCGACGATGAACTGCAGGGCGTTTTCGCCGAGGTAGTAGTTGTAGGTGATGCAGGTGAACACGAACAGCGACAGCGCGACGCTGACGAAGATGCGGCCCCAGTCACCGACCACGGCGGCCAGCGAGTTCTGGGTCAGGGTGATGCCGTCGCCTTCGAAGCCCGGGGTGTAGAAGCCCGAGAGCAGGATCAGCAGCGCGGTGCAGGTGCAGATGACGAAGGTGTCGAGGAACACGCTGAACGCCTGGACCACACCCTGGGACGCCGGGTGGCGCACGGCGGCGACTGCGGCCACGTTCGGCGCACTGCCCAGGCCCGCTTCGTTGGCGAACACGCCACGCTTCACGCCCATCACGATGGCACTGCCCAGCAGGCCGGCGAAGGCCGGCTCCAGGCCGAAGGCGCTCTTGACGATGGTGGTCAGCATGCCCGGCACCAGTTCGATCTGGGTGGCGATCACGTACAGGGTCACGGCGATGTAGGCGAGGGTCTTGACCGGCACCAGCAGGTCGGAAACCGCGGCGATGCGCTGGATGCCGCCGAAGAACACGATGGCCAGCAGCACGGCCAGGGCGATGCCCGAGTACAGGACCGGGATGTCGAAGGCATTCTGCAGCGAGTGGGTCACGGTGAAGGCTTGCAGGCCGTTGAACGCGAAGCCGTAGGTCACCAGCAGCAGGACCGCGAAGGTCATGGCCATCCAGCGCAGCTTCAAGCCGTGCTGGATGTAGTAGGCCGGGCCGCCGCGGTACAGGCCATTGCCGTCGCTACGCTTGTAGACCTGGGCCAGGGTGCACTCGAAGAAGCTGCTGGACATGCCCACCAGCGCGGTGACCCACATCCAGAACACAGCGCCGGGGCCACCGAGGGTCACGGCGATGCCGACACCCGCGATATTGCCGGCACCCACGCGGCCGGCGAGGCTCAGCATCAGTGCCTGGAACGAGCTCAGCTGGCC
This sequence comes from Pseudomonas sp. AU11447, assembly GCF_001672555.2. Taxonomy (NCBI): domain Bacteria; kingdom Pseudomonadati; phylum Pseudomonadota; class Gammaproteobacteria; order Pseudomonadales; family Pseudomonadaceae; genus Pseudomonas; species Pseudomonas sp. AU11447. The sequence continues at coordinate 6,409 of NZ_LZDG02000053.1, forward strand.
GGATTGGCCCCGGATCGACTCCTTGAACACGCCGAACATGTGGCCGAAGTGGCGGAACTGGACGAAACGGGAGCGGATGGTGAAATACGCGCCGAGTCCTACGATGAGGACGATGAGGACTTTCCCGGAGAGGAAATCGTTGATCGCGTCGAGCATGTGCTGGGGCCTCGATTGTTATTGTGGGAGCACGGACCTGGGGCTGGTCCGCTCACTGGGGACGCATGGTTGCGCCCGAAGCTTTGCGAAACAATTTCGCGGCTTGCTACGAATTGATGCTACCTGACGCTATAATTGCGCCAGTCGCATCACCTGGACCTGGCACGAATGTCCGAAAACCTCGGCACCAATCTCAAGCTGCTTTGCGCGCACTACCGCTCTATTTCGGAGGTTTGCCGCAAGCTTTCGATCAACCGCGCACAGTTCAACAAGTACCTCGGCGGGCAGAGCCAGCCCACCGCGTACAACCTCAAGCGGATTGGCGACTTCTTCGGCGTCGAGGTCTACGAGCTGCAATTGCCGCCCGAGCAATTCGCCCGGCTGATTGGTGCGCGCGGCACCTCGCAGGCCAACGTGCAACGCGACGATCCATTGCTGGAAATGCTCCGCCCGCTGCGCGACCACGCGGGCAACCTGTCGCGCTACTGCGGCTACTACTTCGAATATTCCAACTGCATGTCGGTCCCCGGCTCGATCCTGCTCTCGCTGGTGCACCTGTACGAAGAGGACGGCAACTTCCTCTTCGAACGCCAGGAGCGCCAGGAGCGCTCCAGCAGCACCGACGTGCAGGCCGAGGACTGGGTGCGTTGCCGCTACCTGGGCGCAGCGTTCCAGCTGCAGGACCGGGTGTTCCTGATGGACTACGAGTCGCTCACCGTCAACGAAATGAGCCAGACCATCCTCATCCCCAGCTTCAAGAGCCGCATCACACGACTGAACGGCCTGAAGACCGGCGTCTCCAGCGGCGACCGGCGCACCCCGGCCTGCACTCGCGTGGTCTGGGAGTACCTGGGGCCGGAGATCAACCGCATCAGCGCCTATCGCCAGGTGAAGCTGTACCAGCCGGACGACCCGCGCATCGACGATGACGTGCGCCAGCGCCTGCAGGTCGGGCCGATCCGCCATGGGTTGTTCGAGATCGAGTAAGCCTGCTCGGCGCTATTGCTTTCTGTAGGAGCGAGCTTGCTCGCGAACGGATTCACCGGTTGCTCCGACGCTGGGCTGTTCGCGAGCAAGCTCGCTCCTACAGCAACGGTGTCGCCCTACCCCTTGCGGCTCTGTAGCCAGGCCGCCGCCAGCCCGCTGCCGCAGATCACCGCAATCCCCAGCAGCGCCGACGGCTCCGGCGTATGACCGAAGATCACGAACCCCAGCAACCCGGCGAAGACGATCTGGCAATAGCTGAACGGTGCCAGCAGAGCCGGCGCGGCATGCTTGAAAGCCTGGGTCAGGAACAGGTGCGCGGTCATCCCACAGGTACCCAGGGCCAGCATCATCAGTCCGTGGACCAGTCCCGGCCATTGCCAGAAGAACGGCACCAGTGCGCTGACGATCAGGGTGTTGCACAACCCGGCGAAGAAGTTGCTGGTGGTCGGGCTATCCACCTGGCTGAGCTTGCGGGTCAGCAACTGGTAGAAGCTGAAACACAGCGCCGAACCGAAGGGCAGCAGGACTGCCGGGGTAAACAGGTCGCCACCGGGGTGGACGATGACCAGCACGCCGGCGAAGCCCACCAGCACTGCGGCCCACTGGCCGAAACTGACCCGCTCGCCCAGCAGCGGTACCGACAATGCCGTCACCAGCAGCGGCGCGAGGAAGTTCACCGAAGTTGCCTCGGCCAGCGGGATGTACTGCAGCCCCGTGGTGAACAGGAAGCTGGTGCCCAGCAGGCACAGCGCCCGTAGCGTCTGCAGGAACGGATGGCGGGTCCGCAGCACCGCGAGGCCGGCGCGCGGCAGGAAGATGCCCGCCATCAGCAGCGTGTGCACCACATAGCGCGCCCACACCACCATGACGATGGGGTAGATGCTCGCCAGGTACTTGGACAACGCGTCGTGGCTGGAGAACAGGAAGGTCGCCAGGACGATGAGCAGGATGCCCTTGAAGGGCTGGTGGACGCCGGACAACGGCGATTGGCTGGTACTCATCGACTCACGGATTCAATAGGCAGATGCGGCCGGCACGGGGGCCAACATGGAGAGCAGGACAGCCTAGCAGGAGGCTCTGCAGAAAGAATCCGCCGCGCCGCTGCCCGAGCACCTCGCGGGTCCGCTGAAAGGCCGGGCGATACAAGTCCTGCTCGGCGTTGTGCCAGGCATCCTACGCGCAATGCCGGCGGAAGAATGTTCCATTTGGTTAATTCATGTTCGAACAGCGAACGCTTACGCCTCAGGCGAATTGCGGCGCGTCGCTGCGGAGCACCACTATGGACCCAGCCGCCGCCTCGATGCGGCGCCAACAACTATAAGAAAGGTCCGTTCACATGCTCATGTTCACCCTGGCACGCCTGCGCGCGTGCATCGCCCGTACCGCCCCTCCGCACATTCCTGTCGCGCCTGGCTGATCCGCGTCCTGACCGCCTTTGTCCTCCATCCGCCGCCCTCCGAAAGGGCCGCGCGGAGGTCTCTGCTCGCCTCAACAATGACAAGAATGCCGAGGGAATACCCCATGCTCCGCCACCTGCCGCATCTCACCATCAGCGTCTGCCTCTTACCCGCCCTGCCCGTCCTGGCCAGTGCCGAGGAAGGCGGCTTTCTCGATGACGCCAAGGCCAGCCTGCTGCTGCGCAACTTCTACATGAACCGCAATTACGTCGGCGAAGCCCGCCAGGACAAGGCGGAGGAATGGACCCAGAGCTTCATCCTCGACGCCCGCTCCGGCTACACCCAGGGCACCGTCGGGCTCGGCCTGGACGTGCTCGGGCTCTACAGCCTGAAGCTCGATGGCGGCAAGGGCACGGCCGGCACCCAGTTGCTACCGACCCACGACGATGGCCGCCCGGCCGACGATTTCGGTCGCCTGGCGGTGGCCGGCAAGGCCAAGGTGTCGAACACCGAACTCAAGGCCGGTGAATGGATGGTGGTGTTGCCGATCCTGCGCTCGGACGACGGCCGCTCGCTGCCGCAGACCTTCCAGGGCGCCCAGGTCACCTCGAAGGAAATCGACGGCCTGACGCTCTACGGCGGCCAGTTCCGCCAGAATAGCCCGCGCAACGACGCCAGCATGGAGGACATGTCACTGTTCAACCGCCCCGCCTACACCTCGGACCGCTTCAACTTCGCCGGTGGCGAATACCGCTTCAACGGCGACCGCACGCTGGTCGGCCTGTGGAATGCGCAACTGAAGGACATCTACCAGCAGCAATACCTGCAACTGCAGCACAGCCAGCCGCTGGGCAATTGGGTACTTGGTGCGAATATCGGCTACTTCTGGGGCAAGGAGGATGGGAGTGCCAAGGCCGGAGACCTCGACAACCGGACATTCTCCGGGATGTTCTCGGCCAAGTACGGTACAAGCACCTTCTACCTCGGTCTGCAGAAGGTCATGGGCGATGACGAATGGTTCCGCGTCAATGGCACCAGCGGTGGCACCCTCGCCAACGACAGCTACAACGCCAGCTACGAGAGCGCGAAGGAGCGATCCTGGCAACTGCGTCATGACTACGACTTCGCCGCCTTCGGCATTCCCGGCCTGACCCTGATGAACCGCTACATCCACGGCGACAACGTGCACAACGCCAGCACCACCGATGGCAGCGAATGGGGCCGCGAGAGTGAACTGGCGTACACGGTGCAAAGCGGCACCTTCAGGACGCTGAACGTGAAGTGGCGCAACTCGACCATGCGCCGGGACTGGGGCAGCACCAACAGCTTCGACGAGAATCGGCTGATCATCAGCTATCCGCTGTCGCTGCTCTGACACCGCGCTCAGCATTTCGCGTGGGAGCGGACTCCGGCCGCGATGGCTTGGCCCAGCAACTTGGTTGACCGTGCGGCGACGAGTCGATCGCGGATAGAGTCCGCCCCTGCTACAGCTCGAATTCAGGAGTGGAGAATCGGCGTCACGCGGGCCAATCCGCTCCTACAGATGAGCCCTTCTTATGAAAAAGCCCCGGCATGCCGGGGCTTTTTCTTCGTTCAGCTGGCGGTTTACTGCCCGGCCGGCTTCTCGGCGTCTTCCGCCTCGATCTCTTCCAGCGCCAGTTCCAGCCCCCAGCTCGAAGCCTCGACAGGCTGGGCGGCCGGCGGCGGAGCAACCGGCGCCGGGGCGGCTGGCTTGGCAGCCGCAGGTGTGGCAGTGCTGCCGACGCTGCCCGGGTTGTCCTTGTACAGTTTGAGCTTCAACCGCAGGTTGTTCGCCGAGTCGGCGTTCTTCACTGCCTCTTCCTCGGTGATCGCCCCTTCCACCGCCAGGTCGAACAGTGCCTGGTCGAAGGTCTGCATGCCCAGGGCACGGGACTTGTCCATGATCTCCTTGATCGAACTGAAGTCGCCACGCTTGATGATGTCGCTGATGGTCGCCGTGCCCAGCAGCACTTCCACTGCTGCACGGCGCTTGCCGTCCTGGGTGCGTACCAGGCGCTGGGAAACGAAGGCCTTGAGGTTGTTGCCCAGGTCGTTGAGCAACTGCGGCCGGCGCTCCTCGGGGAAGAAGTTGATGATGCGGTCCAGCGCCTGGTTGGCGTTGTTCGCGTGCAGCGTGGAGATCGCCAGGTGGCCGGTGTCGGCGAAGGCCAGGGCGTGCTCCATGGTCTCGCGGTCACGGATCTCGCCGATCAGGATCACGTCCGGCGCCTGGCGCAGGGTGTTCTTCAGTGCGGCATGGAAGCTGCGGGTGTCCACGCCCACTTCGCGCTGGTTGATGATCGACTTGCGGTGCCGGTGCACGTATTCGATGGGGTCTTCGATGGTGATGATGTGGCCGCCGCTGTTGCGGTTGCGGTGGTCGATCAGCGCCGCCAGGGAGGTGGACTTGCCCGAGCCGGTACCGCCGACGAAGAGCACCAGGCCGCGCTTCTCCATGACCACCTTGAGCAGCACTTCGGGCAGCTTCAAGTCGTCGAACAGCGGAATGTCCAGCTTGATGTTGCGCGCCACGATGGACACTTCATTGCGCTGCTTGAACAGGTTGATCCGGAAACGGCCTACACCGGGCACTGAAATCGCCAGGTTCATCTCCAGCTCGCGGTCGAACTCCGCACGCTGCTCCTCGTCCATCAGCCCATAGCCGATGCGGGCGACATCGCCTGCCTTCATCGGCTCGTTGGACAGGGGCTTGAGCACCCCGTTGAACTTGGCGCAGGGCGGCGCGCCGGTGGAGAGGTAAAGATCCGAACCATCCTGGGTGGCCAGGATCTTGAGCATCGCTTGGATATCCATTGAACTGCATCCGTACGCAAGGTGGCGGCGGACGCCGTCTGTAAGCGGCGCCCTATAAATAAGAATTTGCTTATTGACTCTATGGAGCGCCCCCAGGCCAGACAATGCAACCCATCGCGAAATGCGACCTGCATCACTGCTGCCGTACAATCGCGCCCAGACGCTTTCATTTAAGGACACGAAACAATGCCCGTCGCCATGGCCCGCCACATCCTGGTCAAGACCGCCGCCGAAGCCGAGCAGATCAAGCAGCGCCTGGCCAAGGGCGAGGATTTCGCCGCCCTGGCGCGCAAGCACTCCACCTGCGCTTCCGGCAAGCGCGGCGGTGATCTGGGCGAGGTTCGCCCCGGCCAGATGGTGAAGTCCATCGACCAGGTAATCTTCAAGAAGCCGGTCGGCGTGGTCCACGGCCCGGTGAAAAGCCAGTTCGGCTACCATCTGGTCGAGGTCTATTTCCGGGACTGAGGGAACCGAGTCATGACGCCGCAACAGATCGCCCGCTTCTGCCTGGAACTGCCCGGCGCCCGCGAAGACATCAAGTGGGGCAGCAACCGGGTGTTCTCGGTGGCGGGCAACAAGATGTTCGCCATCCTCGATTTCCTCGACAGCGGCAATGGCGGCCTGGCGTTCAAGGTCGGCCCGGAGCTGTTCCTGGGCTATGTCGACCGCCCCGGCATCCGCCCTGCGCCCTACCTGGCGCGGGCCTTCTGGATTTCCATGCAGCGCCCCTACCCCATGGGCGATGCCGAACTTCGCGAGGCCCTGACCCGTTCGCACCAACTGGTGGTCGCCCGCCTGCCCAAGCGGCAGCGCCTGGGCCTCGTGCTGGAGACGCCCTGATGCGCACGCTGAATTGGGAAGGCCTGTGGCACGCGCCGACTTCCAGCTGGGAGTCCCTGCAATTGGGCGACGGCCGCGCGGAAAGCCAACTGCGCGCCATCGACGAGGCTGGCGGGCCGCCCTATCAGTTGGAGTATCAACTGGAGTGGGACAGCCAATGGCGCCTGCGCGAGGCGCATTTCTCCGTCGAGAGCGAGCGCACTGCGCATCAGCTTCACCTGCTGACCGATGGCGAAGGCCATTGGCGAAGCGGCAGCGGCGAGTTGCTGAGCGAGCTGGAAGGATGCCTGGATATCGACATCTGGCCGTCGCCCTTCACCAATACCTTCCCGATCCGCCGCCTGCAACTGGCTGACGGCGATCGCCGCGAACTGGCGGTGGTGTATCTGGAAGCGCCGAAACTCAAGCCGGTGCGGATGCGCCAGGGTTATACACGCATCGACGCCTCTCACTACCTGTACGAAAACCTGGAAGGCACGGACTTTCAGGCGTTGCTGGCAGTGGATGCCGAAGGCCTGGTGATCGATTACCCGACACTCTTCCGCCGGGTGTGACAGGCATTACGGTAGGAGCGAGCTTGTTCCTGCGGATGACACCCCTGGCTGGCGCCTACGCAAAACCATATCCAGGTAGTTCGTTAGCTAGCTTTCCTACATGCCCACTGCGGTCCATCATGTAGCACCCACCTGCCGTACCGAACTGCTGCTCATGCCTGCCCAGACCCGCTCCACCGCGTCCACCCTGCAAGTGGTGTCCGTCGTCCTGTTCACCTTCATCGCCTACCTGACCATCGGCATCCCGCTGGCCGTGCTCCCCGGCTATGTGCACACCGACCTCGGCTTCGGTTCGGTCATGGCGGGCCTGGTCATCAGCATCCAGTACCTGGCTACCCTGCTGACGCGCCCTTACGCCGGCAAGGTCATCGATACTCTCGGCCCCAAGCGCGCCGTGCTCTACGGCATGCTCGGCTGCGCCGGCAGTGGCGCGCTGATGCTCGGTTCCTGGGCGATGCAGGGCCTGCCGTGGATCAGCCTCGGCCTGCTGATGGCTGCACGCCTGGTACTGGGCACCTCGGAAAGCCTGGTCGGCAGTGCCTCGATCGCCTGGGGCATCGACCGCGTCGGCGCGGCGAACACTGCCAAGGTGATTTCCTGGAATGGCATCGCCAGCTACGGCGCCCTGGCCATTGGCGCGCCGTTGGGCGTGCTGATGGTCGGCCAACTCGGGCTGGCCAGCCTGGGAGGCAGCGTAGTCCTGCTGGCGGCGCTCGGCTTCGCCCTGGCCTGGCCCAAGCGCGCCGCGGCATTGGTGCATGGCGAGCGCATGCCCTTCCACCACGTACTCGGCCGGGTATTCCCCCACGGCATGGGCCTGGCACTGGGCGGTATAGGTTTCGGCACCATCGCCACGTTCATCACGCTCTACTACGCCAGCCTCGGCTGGAAAGACGCCGTCTACTGCCTGACCGCCTTCGGTGGCTGCTTCATCGGCGCGCGGCTGCTGTTCGCCAACGCCATCAACCGCCACGGCGGTTTCCGCGTCGCCATTGCCTGCCTGTCGGTGGAAAGCCTCGGCCTGCTCCTGCTGTGGAGCGCTCCGACACCATGGATCGCCCTCGCCGGCGCGGCGCTGACCGGCTTCGGCTTCTCCCTGGTGTTCCCCGCGCTGGGCGTGGAAGCCGTCGGCCTGGTGCCTGCTTCCAATCGCGGCGCCGCGCTGGGCGCCTATTCGCTGTTCATCGACGTGTCGCTGGGGGTTACCGGGCCGCTGATGGGCGCCATCGCCAACGGCTTCGGCTTTGGCTCGATCTTCCTCTGCGCCGCGCTCGCAGCATTCAGCGGGCTGATGCTCAGTTTGTGGCTCTATCAACATTCCTATCAGCAGCCCTGATTGACACGGCGCAGCATTAGAACCGTAACAGCGCTGATTGCCTTCGAGCGCCCGTGATCCGGGAGCCATCACCGTTGATCAGGTCATCATGACATCCGCATGACAGAGCCTGGACGAAAAAGTTCGATCCTCTGTTATCATCCCGCGGCGCCGGGGCGACCACGCCCCGAATACAACCAAAAGAACATGCCAGCACAGGACTCCACCTACCCCGTTCACGCACTACGGGGCGGAGAGCTTTTTTCTTTCTGTTCGCTGGCGCTGCACCATTAAGGAAATCAAGATGCTGAACCACCGGATCAGTCTGCTCGCACTGGGGATCCTCGCGTCGACCGCCGCCATGGCCGAAGACCAGTCCACCGCCAAGGGCTTCGTCGAAGACAGCCACCTGGACCTGTTCTTCCGCAACGCCTACATGAATCGTGACTACAAGCACGGCCGCGACGACAAGGCCGAGTGGGGCCAGGCTGCTACCGCCACCTTCACCTCCGGCTTCACCCAGGGCACCGTGGGCTTCGGCGTTGACGCCTTCGGCATGTACGCCCTGCGTCTGGATGGCGGCCAAGGCAAGAGCGGCGCTGCCGGCATCGACTTCTTCAAGCAGGGCGACAGCGGCGAAGCCGCCAACGACCTGGCCCGCGCCGGTGGTGCGGTGAAGGCTCGCTTCTCCAACACCGTGATCAAGTACGGTGACCAGATGCCGGCCCTGCCGGTGCTGAGCTACGACAACTCCCGCCTGCTGCCGGAAAGCTTCACCGGCACCCTGATCACCTCCAAGGAGATCGAAGGCCTGGAACTGAACGTCGGCCGCTTCACCTCGGAAACCCGCAAGAGCGCCGAAGGGCGTGACAGCGGCGGCCTGAAGCGCATCGACGTGTTCGGCGGCAGCTACAAGTTCACCGACAACTTCAGCGGCTCGCTGTACGGCTACGAGAGCGAAGACGTCGCTCGCAAGCAGTACATGAACCTGAACTACGTCATCCCGGTGGCCGACAAGCAGTCCCTGACCCTGGACTTCAACGGCTATCGCACCCGCGTGAACGAAGACTTCGCTGCCGACCACGGCATCGACGGCACCAAGAACACCATCTGGAGCCTGTCGGCCGCCTACAACATCGGCGCCCACACCTTCATGGTCGCGCACCAGCGCAACAACGGCGACTCCGGCTACCAGTACGGCTGGTACCAGAACGAAGGCGGCCTGGGTGATGGCGGCACCACCATCTGGCTGGCCAACTCCTACTGGTCGGACTTCAACGGCGAGGACGAGCGCTCCTGGCAGGGCAGCTACAGCCTGGACCTCACCGAGTACGGCGTTCCGGGCCTGAGCTACACCGTGGCCTACGTCTACGGCGACAACATCAAGACCGCCGAGACCAGCAATGGCAAAGAGCGCGAAATCTTCAACCAGCTGAAATACGTCGTCCAGGACGGCCCGGCCAAGGACCTGTCGGTCAAGCTGCGCGGTTCCTGGCTGCGCGTGTCCAACGACGCCCGCTCCTACAACGACGACGGCAACGAAGTGCGCGTCTTCGTCGAGTACCCGGTCAACATCTTCTGATGATCTGATCAGGCTCGAAGTAAAACGCCCCGTGGCAGCGATGCCACGGGGCGTTTTTCATTCCGGCGTCTATTCCACGCCGCGCCGCCTTGGCAACCAGGGCATCGGCGGCAAGGCCATGCGCAGGATATGCAGGCACAGCAGCAGAATCAGCCCGCCAGCGCACAGCGAGCCGATTCGCTGGGCGGGCTCCAGGGTCTCGTTGAGCGTATTGAGGAATAGCATCGCGCTGCCGCCCAGCATGCAGGCGAGCAGGAATACCGACAGGATGTAGATCTTCAGCGTCAACAGCCGCCAGTGCCAGCGCATGCGCCGGCGAACGGGGACTTCATCGGGGGGAAGTTGCGGCATGATCCTTTGCCTCCTGACAGGTTTCTGACGGGCTCACGCAACAGCAGCATGCGACGTCGAGATACTGGCAGGATGCTAGTCCGCACGGCGGAAAATGCCAAGGCGCGCAGGGTTCTACCCGTCGATAGGCCGGCTGCGCGCCGATGAATGGCGAGGCGTCAGCGCACCACGCTGTTGATGTCGTGGCGATTGAGGGAAGTGCGCATTTCCTCGTACCAGTCCGGGATCACGTCCTTCAGGCGCTCCTTGGCGTCCTCCAGCTTGAACGGCTGGGTATAGCGCTTCTTGCGATAGGAGTAGATGAAGTAGGTGCCGTTGCGGTAGAGGATGCGGTCGAAGGTGTAGAAACCGATGTGCGTGCCATTGCAGCGCGCGGTCAGCACCATGTCGCCCTCTTCGTAGGGCAGTACACCCTCGGCGCATTCGTAGGTGAAGAACTCGCGCACGTCGTCCCAGTCCACGCCATCGCTGCTGGCGTGCAGGAAGGCCTCGGCCTGCTCCTCGGATTCGTCGGAGTGGTCGCTGTACCAGATGAACAGCGGGATGCTCTGGTTGGTCTCGTCACCCAGCCAGCTCTCGCCGTCCAGGTACTGCGCGCTGCGCGCCAGGCTCGCCTGCACGCGGCGATGGCTCTGGCGGTACTCTTCCAGCTGCTCGTCGAACGTGGGAATGTCTTCGCCCAGCACCACGCCATCCATGCCCTTGATCTCGGTCACGCGCGCCAGGTAATCGGCATACAGCGCCGCATCCTGGATCACGGTGCAGGTATCACGGGTCAGGCTCAGGCCGATCTCGGTGAAGTTGGCGCTGCCCAGGATCACCACGTCCGGCTCGATGAGCAGCAGCTTCCAGTGCACGCTGTTCTGCGCGCGAAAATCCACATGCAGGGTCACGCCCTTGCCGGCGTCGCGGACGCAGAAGTCGATGAAGTCCGGCGAGGTGAAGGAATTGATGGTGCCCACCAGCAGGTCCAGGCGATTGCCCTTCTCCACCAGGGTTTCGATCAGTCCCTCGGTTTCACTGGCGGAGGCCGAGACGACCGTGATCAGCTTGCCGCTGACCTGCTCCAGGTACTGCTTGAGCGAATGTTGAGCGTTTAGGATTTTCATACAGCCCCCACCAGAATTCTGAACACCGAATTCTGATGCAGGACAATGGGGGGTTTCAACTGTCGGATGCCGACCTATGCCCGCAAATCGGGCGCTGCAGCGGCAAAGCATGCAGCCCGTCCCTGGTCATGGCATAATGAGCGGCTTTGCCAGGCGCCTGTCGGTCTCGTTCGACGACCGCGCCTTCCCTGCCCGCCCGCGCCGTCAGCGCCCGGCGCGCACCATGTCCAGCCAAGGGTCAGTCAGTTGATTTCCACCGCCAATATCACCATGCAGTTTGGCGCCAAGCCGCTGTTCGAAAACGTTTCCGTCAAGTTCGGCAACGGCAACCGCTACGGCCTGATCGGCGCCAACGGTTGCGGCAAGTCCACCTTCATGAAGATCCTTGGCGGCGAACTGGAGCCCTCGGGTGGCCAGGTCATGCTGGAAAACGGCGTGCGCCTGGGCAAACTGCGCCAGGACCAGTTCGCCTATGAAGACTTCAGCGTGATCGACACCGTGATCATGGGCCACGAGGAACTGTGGAAGGTCAAGGCCGAGCGTGATCGCATCTACTCCCTGCCGGAGATGAGCGAGGAAGACGGCATGGCCGTGGCCGAGCTGGAAGTCCAGTTCGCCGAGTTCGACGGCTACACCGCCGAATCCCGCGCCGGCGAGCTGCTGCTGGGCCTGGGCATTCCGCTGGACCAGCACTTCGGCCCGATGAGCGCCGTCGCTCCGGGCTGGAAGCTGCGCGTGCTGCTGGCCCAGGCACTGTTCTCCGATCCGGACCTGCTGCTGCTCGACGAGCCGACCAACCACCTGGACATCAACACCATCCGCTGGCTGGAAAACATCATCACGGCGCGTAACAGCACCATGATCATCATTTCCCACGACCGTCACTTCCTCAACAGCGTCTGCACCCACATGGCGGACCTGGACTACGGCGAGCTGCGCCTGTTCCCGGGCAACTACGACGAGTACATGACCGCGGCCGAACAGGCCCGCGAGCGCCTGCTGTCGGACAACGCCAAGAAGAAAGCGCAGATCGCCGAGCTGCAGACCTTCGTCAGCCGCTTCTCGGCCAACGCCTCCAAGGCCAAGCAGGCCACCAGCCGTGCACGCCAGATCGACAAGATCCAGCTGGAAGAGGTCAAGCCGTCCAGCCGCGTCAGCCCGTTCATCCGCTTCGAGCAGCACAAGAAGCTGCACCGCCAGGCGGTCACGCTGGAAAAGGTCAGCCAGGGCTTCGACGGCACCGCGCTGTTCAAGAACCTGAGCATGCAGGTGGAAGCCGGCGAGCGCATCGCCATCATTGGCCCCAACGGTATCGGGAAGACCACCCTGCTGCGCACCCTGGTCGGCGAAATGGCGCCGACTGCCGGCGAAGTGAAGTGGACCGACAGCGCGGACGTGGGCTACTTCGCCCAGGACCACGCCGAGGACTTCGAGGACGATTACAACCTGTTCGACTGGATGGCCCAGTGGACCCAGGGCGGCGAGCAACTGGTGCGCGGCACCCTCGGCCGCATGCTGTTCTCCAACGACGACATCAAGAAGTCGGTGAAGGTCATCTCCGGTGGCGAACAGGGTCGCATGCTGTTCGGCAAGCTGATCCTCAAGCGCCCGAACGTGCTGGTGATGGACGAACCGACCAACCACCTGGACATGGAGTCCATCGAGTCGCTCAACCTGGCGCTGGAAAACTATCCGGGCACCCTGATCTTCGTCAGCCATGACCGCGAGTTCGTCTCCTCCCTGGCGACCCGCATCATCGAGCTGTCGGAAAACGGCGTGACCGACTTCAGCGGCACCTACGATGACTACCTGCGCAGCCAGGGTGTGATCGTCTGATCACGCCCCTGCCCAGATGAAAAAGCCCCGCTCTGTGCGGGGCTTTTTCTTGGGTGCCTTCTGGTCGGGATTCCTTGAATCAGCGTCCCGACGTCTGCATCGTTGCGCTACCCAGGCTGACGTCGAAGAACTCCGCCGCCGAAGCGGCCAGGTCACGGTGGATGGCCTGGCGGTCGACGCCCTGGGTGTCGGTGCACAGGTCCGGCGTGGCTTCCTTCTCTTCTTCCGAACAGGGCGACATGAAGACAAAGTGCCCTGCCCCATCCAGCACCCGCAGGTCCGCCTGCTGAGGCAGCTTGCGAGCCAGCGCGCCGGCATTCTTCTTCCAGTCGAGGATCTGGTCGTCGTTGCCGGTGTAGAGCAGGACGGGCACCTGCACGTCCTCCAGCTCATGGGCACCGTACATCAGACTCAGCGGCGCGAGCAGCAGCAAGGCGCCAACGCGTGGGTCGGCCATGGGCACCAGGTCGCTGCGGTCGGCGCGCACTTCCCCTTTCTCGCTGCAGGCATCACGGTCGTCCGGGTGCTGTTGGCAATACTTGATCAGCCGCTCCAGGCGCGGCTGGGCGCCGGCCAGGATCAGAGCGGTCTCACCGCCGGCGGAATAGCCGATCACACCGACCTTGCGCGGGTCGACGATGGCCGCGATCTGCGGATCGAGCAGCGCGGCGCTGATGGTTTCGGAAACCTGCAGCGGCCGCCCGTAGAGATTGCTCAGCGCGCCCAGGCGGCTGTGGTCATGCAGGTTGTCGCCGGGATGCAGCAGCGTCACCACCACGAAGCCCTTGCGCACCAGCGCCTCGATCAGGTCGCGATGGGCCAGCGGCGTGCCGTAGTTGCCGTGGGACATCACCAGCAGCGGGAAGCGCCCGTTGGCGGTCTTGCCTTCATAGGCGACGTCGAGGATGAAATTGCCCAGGTGCAAGGGCTGTTCGGCGGCACGCGTCGGGTAGAAGGCGATGGCCTTCATCGGCTGCTGATCCAGCGGGTCGCTCACCTGAAGGCGATGGAATCCGACGCCCCAACCGGAAGAGGCCCAGCTGGAGGTACTGACCGCGGTACCGAAAGTAACGAGCAGAAGAACCCAGAGCAGGCGCCTCGCCATGGTGCACACCGTCCTGAAACGTATCCAGATCAGGCGCCACGGGGCATATCGCAGGAAAAAAAGCCGCCGGGCACCGCCAAACGGAAATATCTGCATAGTACGCGCCAGTTTTCAGCGCCCTGAAACGGCAGACGGACGGCAAAAGAAAAAGCCCCGCAGTGCGGGGCTTTTTTCAGCGGCGTGACTCAGGCAGCGGCGAACTGGCTGGCAATGCTCGCCTGGGCGCCGGCAATGGCGTTGCGGCGCGGCTCGTCACCGTAGGCCAGTCCTTCGGCACGCACGACCTCGATGTCAGTGATGCCAAGGAAGTTCAGCACCAGCTCGAGGTAGTTTTCGTGGGCGACACCGCTCGGTTGGCCGGCATGGATGCCGCCGGCGGTGGAGACGATGATGACCTTCTTGCCGCCAGCCAGGCCTTCGGGGCCGCTCTCGGTGTAGCGGAAGGTCTTGCCGGCAACGGCGATGCGATCGATCCAGGCCTTCAGCTGGCTGGGGATCGAGAAGTTGTACATCGGCGCACCAATCACGATGGCGTCGGCAGCCAGGAACTCTTCGATGCTCTGCTCGCCCAGGGCGGCTTCGTGCTTCTGCGCGGCGTCGCGCAGTTCTGCCGGAGTACCGGCGGCAACCAGGCTGGCGGCAGATAGGTGGCTGATGGCGTCGGCAGCGAGGTCACGGTAGGTGACGTCGACACCCGGCTCGGCGGCGGCCCAGGCAGCGACCAGCTCGGCGCTCAGCTGGCGGGAGGTGGAGTTGTCGCCGAGGATGCTGGAATCGATGTGCAGCAGTTTCATGTCTTTCTCTCCGGGGAAGGTGGCCAGGGAGTCTGGCGGAGCAATTCGTCGTTGAAGGCAAGACTACGCATGTGGCCAATCTTCGATAAGTCCGCAAAAATGCAATGATTCGTCTCACCAGCAGGACAATCCCATGCAGGACCTCAATGACCTCTTCTATTTCGCCAAGGTGGTGGAGGCTGGTGGATTCGCCGCCGCCGGACGCCTGCTGGGCTTGCCGAAGTCGCGCCTGTCGCGACGAGTAGCAGAGCTGGAAGCGCGCTTGAATGTGCGGCTGCTGCAACGCACTACCCGCAAGCTGGCGCTCACCGACCTGGGCGAGCGCTATTACCGGCACTGCCAGGCGATGCTGGTGGAAGCCGAGATGGCGGACGAGGTGGCCGCACAACTGAGCGCAGAACCCCGCGGGCGGGTGAGGCTGTCGTGCCCGGTGGCGCTGGCGGAAACCTCGCTGAACGAGATGCTGCCGGGCTTTCTCGCCGCCTATCCGCAGGTGAACCTGGAGCTGATGCTGACCAACCGCCGCGTCGACCTGCTCAACGAAAGCATCGATGTCGCCCTGCGGGTACGGGCGCCGGGCGATGAGGACCTGTCGCTGATCTCGCGGCGCCTGCGCATGGCGAAGACCGCGCTGGTGGCTGCGCCTTCGCTGCTCAAAGGCGTCAAGCTGCGCGTGCCGGAAGACCTGGCCACCCTGCCCGTCCTCGGCGCCATCGACAACGACCGCCGCGTGCACATGAAGCTGACCGGCCCGCAGGGTGAAATCAAGGAAGTCGCGCTGGAGGCACGGCTGGCAGTGGAGGACTTCAACCTGCGCAAGAACGTGGCGCTGGCGGGGCTGGGAGTGACGTTACTGCCGCTGCATTACTGCACCGAGGAACTGGAGGACGGTCGCCTGGTGCGCGTACTGCCTGCCTGGAGCGAACCGGAGGCATACCTGCAGGCGGTATACCCGCACCGGCGAGGCATCCTGCCGGCGGTGCGGGCCTTGCTCGATTATCTCGAGGAGGGTTTCTCGAAGGACGATTGGCCGGTCTGAGCGGGGCGATTACGCCGGGTTCGTCCCGAGCCCCATCAGCGCGCCTATCCAGCCCAGCAACCGGCCGCCGCTGAGCCAGTCGATCCAGAACACCTGGTGCAGCACGACGATGGCCCAGAACACCGCCTGGAAGGACAGTTTGCGGGTCTTGTGGCGGAATACCTGCTGGGCCAGGAAGGCCCCCGGCCAACCACCCAGCAGCTCCAGCAGGTGCAGGCTCTGCTCGGGAGTGCGCCAGTCGTTGCGCTCGGCACTGCGCTTGTCGCGCCAGTAGGCGAGGAAGGCCAGCACGCTGAAGGCGGGATAGAGCAGCAGGAACCAGACGAAATAGCCGTCCTTCAGCCAGAGCAGCGAGCCGATGACGGGCAGCGCCAGCAGTGCTGCAAGAACCGCCAGTGCCCGCCCCAGCGAACGCTTCGGCGTGCTGGGGAATGCCACTTCGCGTCCGCTGCGTGCGCGCTCGCGGGTCGCTGCCGCGGCGGGCTTGCGGCGAATCGCCGGGGTATTGATGGCCAGCCCGGCAAGGCGGGCGTGATCGGCGCGGGGGCGGCCGTCCTTGCCTGCGCCTTCGATGTAACACACCTGGTCGCCCGCTTCCGGGCGGCGATCGCCACGGAAGTCGGAAATATGCAGGAAGACTTCCTTGCCGCCGGCCTGGGGACGGATGAAGCCGAAGCCCTTGTCATCGTCCCAGCGGCTGATGGTGCCGTTCTTTTCCACGTTCACTCGCTATCGGATCAGGGTTTGGCGCTGCTCCAGTCGATCAGGGCGAACTGCCAGGTTGCCAGGATCAGCAGGCCAAACACGATACGGTACCAGGCGAAAGCCGCATAGCTGTGGTTGGCGATGAACTTGAGCAGGGCGCGCACGGCGATCATCGCGAAGATGAACGAGGTGACGAAGCCTACGGCGAACACCGGCAGATCCGCCGGCTGGAAGACATCGCGGTACTTGTAGCCGGAGTAGACCGCGGCGCCGACCATGGTGGGCATGGCGAGGAAGAAGGAGAACTCGGTGGCGGCCTTGCGCGACAGGCCGAACAGCAGGCCGCCGATGATGGTGGCGCCGGAGCGCGAGGTGCCCGGGATCAGCGCCAGGCACTGGCAGCAACCGACCTTCAGGGCTTCCTTCCAGGTCATGTCGTCGACGGTTTCGGCGTGGATCACGTGCTGGCGCTTTTCTGCCCAGAGCATGATCACGCCGCCTATCACGAGCGCCACGGCCACGGTGATCGGGTTGAACAGGTAATGGTGGATGTAATCGGCGAATGCCACGCCCAGGACAACGGCCGGGAAGAAGGCAATCAGCAGGTTGACGGTGAAGCGTTGTGCCTTGGGCTGGCTGGGCAGGCCCATGACGATGTCGAGGATCTTGCGGCGGAACTCCCAGACCACGGCAAGGATGGCGGCGAGCTGGATGATGATGTTGAAGGCCTCGGCGCGTTCGCCGCCAAAGCCGATGAGGTCCGCCACGATGATCTGGTGGCCGGTGCTGGAGATCGGCAGGAACTCGGTAAGCCCCTCGACCACGCCAAGAATGAAGGCCTGAAAGGCGCTCCACAGATCCATACTACTTCCCCCGCGAGGCACGCTGGCTCGCACGTTTCTAATGGTTTTGTTCCGCTGCCTGCTCCAGGCGCGCAAGCGCCGCAACGGCGTCGCATGCTAATGCATTGGCCGTCGGGCGCTATGAAATTCACAAAAATTTCTCTTGCGCAGCTCCGGTAGAGGAAGCGTTGGCACTTTCGCAAGGAATCTCTTCCCACCGTTGCCAGGAAGATGCAGACAACCACGATCCGGGCCGGTTCGCGCCATCATGCAAAATGCCTAATTCATTGAAAAGACAGCAGTACTCAAGTACCAGAAAGCCTACAAATCAGCCCATTGTGTTAGCGCGCTGAAACACCGGAATTGCCGCAAACGCCTGCGGGCTACGCCTCGCCCCTCCCCACCCAAAGTTGTGTATCAACGCCGCAACACAATCCGCTTCATCGGTGATCAAGGCCCCGTTCCAAGGCCTCTGGAGGGCTTTGGTACGACGGTCCTGTATCAGCACCGAGACATTCGCCTCGCAACGGTTCATGGTGCTTTCGGCTATGTCATTGATTCTCAATGACAGATCAAAAGCGGCACGGCATCTGCTCCACCTTGGTACCGCTGGTTAGGGCTCAGCGCACCAAGAAGGAACCGCCATCATGGGGAACATCGACTCAAGGATCGTCGGTCTGTTTGTCACGCTCGCTTGCGGAGTGGCCAGCACTGCACTGTGCCCCACCGTCCAGGCTGGTGACGGCACCATCGTTCTGCAACGTACCGTGCAGCCACGCGTCGCGACACGTCCCACCGATATTCCCGATCCGAATCCGATCACCGTCAATCCCAACATCTCCAGCCAGGTCGTGCGCCAGACCGGTAATGCCGAACTGAGCGACAGCGATTTCGCCGGCGTCACCAGCGGCTCCACCCTGGAGCGCCACATCCTTCCCGGCGGCACGCTGGTAGGCATGGACAACGGCAGCAACCAGAGCCTCAACAACGGCACGCTCGGCGGAGGCATGGGCGCCGGGGGCGGCATCTCCAATTCGGTGAACCGCACAGTGCAGCAAGGCCTCTCACCGCTACGCATGCTGACGGGAGATCGCTGAGATGAAAGCCCGCCTGCTCGCCCTGCCCCTGCTCTTCTGCGCCGCCTCATCCTTCGCCGCCGATCCCTCGACGGTCAACAACGCCAACATCGACAGCGCCGTGCGCAATTACAACGGCGTGGCCAGCGTTAACCAGGCCGCCGGCGATGCGCAGCAACAAGCCAACGGCCGGAGCATTGCGATCGGCACCAACGGCCCCGCCACCACCCAGTTCCGGCAAACGGTCAACGCCTTCGTCGACCCCAGCCAGGCGGCGTCAGCCAGCATCACCGGCAACGCCTTCACCAACGGCAACGGCGCACTGGGCGTGAACCAGGCTGCTGGCGCCGCCAACCAGCAAGTGAACGCCATGCGGATCAGCGTCAGCGCCGTACCGCAGAGCGTCGATGACAGCGTGCTTTCCCAGCAGAACGTCGCGCTGCCAGTGAACTCAGGCCCAGCTAACTCCTCCGCGGGTAACCGGCAGGTCGTCACCAGCGACCAGGCCTTTGCCGGCAGTCGTGGCGTAGTTCAGGTGAGCCAGAGCGCCGGGGTCGGCAATCGCATTGCCAACACCCTGAGCATCCGGGTCGCGGATTGACCCAAGCCAACTCCTATAACACTAAACACGCCAAACAAAGCAAAGGAGATACACCATGAAACCCACAATGGCTCTCAAGCCCTTGGTATTCGCTGTCGCAGCGATCATGGCTGTAGCGGTGCAAGCGGATAACCGTAACAACAACGGGCACAACAATGGCCACAACAATGGTCATGAGCAGCATCAACCGCAGACCCCGTACGATCCCTACAAGGATCCGCGGATTCCGGCGGGCTCGAGCGCAACGGTCCAGGATACCCAGGAAAGCAGCGAAAACACCGTCGTCAACATGGGTACCAAGAACACCGCGACGGTCGACAGCTCCCTGGGGACCGCGTCGGGCAACGTGGGCGTCAACGTGGCTGCCGGCGACATGAACCAACAGGCCAACGCCGCCGCACTCGCCACCGCTGACGAGCACTTCATCTTCGGTAGCGCCTATGCGTCCACCGATGTGACCCAGAACAACACCGGCAACCAGGCCTGGAACTTCTCCACCACCAACAAGGCCTCGCTGAACAACTCCGGCAGCAACTCCTCGGGGAACATCGGCATCAACATCACCTCCGGCAACTACAACCAACAGAAAAACGACATGGCCGCCGCCGTGTCCGGTGGTCGTACTGCCGAGTCCAACAGTGGCGCCACCCAGACTTCCAGTGGCAATACCGTGGGTAACGTCGCCTTCCTGACCTACGACAAGGAAACCCTGAAGTCCGAGTTCAGCGCCAAGGGCACCTACAAGGGCGCTGGCACTGGCTACGTCGTGGACGAAAGCAGCCGTGGCGGCAAAGACGACCGTCACAGCAGCGGCGGCAGCAAGGAAGACAAGGACCCGCTGTTCTTCGTAGAAGCCGGCACGGTCGACCTGAAAGGCCAGGCCACCTATCAGGTGCTGGTGCCCACCGGCTGGAAGGACCCGGTCAAGAACGACGCCACCATCAGCAACTCGCTCAACAATGTGTCGGGCAACCTGGGTGCGAACGTTGCAGCTGGCGTAGGCAACCAGCAGAGCAACTCGCTGTCCATCGCCGCAGGTTGCAAAGCCTGCATGTAAGCGACACAGCGCTGTACCTGGAGGCTCCGGCAACGGAGCCTCCTTTCTCCTGAGCTGACCCCCAGGCGTCACGATCATGCGTACGTCCGCCCTGCTTTTGCTCGCCCTCTTCTCGCTCACGACGCAGGCCGCGCAACTCCCCTTCGCCATTCTTCCCGGCGGCTCCATGGCCTACAAACACGTCGAGAGCATCCGCGAGCGCAAGTTCAGCAACCTGGTCCAGCAGAAGACCGACTTCAGCTGCGGCGCCGCTGCGCTGGCGACGATCCTCCGCCAGGCCTATGCGCTGGACGTGGACGAGGAGTTCGTGATCAAGGGGATGCTGGTCCGGGCCGACCCGGACCTGGTGCGCACCCAGGGCTTCTCCATGCTCGACATGAAGACCTACCTGGAAGGCATCGGCATGCGGGCTCGCGGGTATCGAATCCCCGCTGCCTCGCTGGAGAAGCTGACGATCCCGGTGATAGTGCTGATGGATATCCGTGGCTACAAGCATTTCGTCGTGATGCAGCGGGCCTACAAGGGCTACGTCTACATCGGCGATCCGGTGCTGGGCCACAAGCGCTTCACTCAGGAAGATTTTCTCAAAGGCTGGAACGGCATCATCTTCGCCGTCATCGGTCCGGGCTACGAACAGGCCAACGCCCTGATGAGCCCACCGGACCCGCTGACAGCCAAGGACCGACTCAATGCCTTCCGCCCGGTCAAGGATGCCGAACTCATGGAATTCGGCTTCCTCCAGAGCGACTTCCTCTGACCGAACCAGAACGGAAGGCAGGAATCCTTCCGGGGAGAACAACATGAAACTGATCCCGCTGCTTGCCGCCACCTGTTTCGTGGCCTGCCTGCCGGTCCAGGCGGAGAGCGTATTCAAGCCGATCGAGCTGAAAGACCAGGAGCTGGCCCAACTTCGCGGCAAGTACGTGATGCCTGGCCGGGTCATCAGCTTTGGCATCGTCATGAGCAGTACCTGGAAGAATGCCGTGGGCGACAACATCGGCGCCAAGGTCAGCATGCAGATCCAGGAATCGACCATCAAACCGCAGTTCTACGTCTCCACCATCGATGAGAAAGGCAATGGTGCCGCACCGGCTACCGGTACGGGCAGCGTCACCGGTGGCGCCGGCCTCAACCAGACCCAGGGCGTCACCCAGAGCGTGCGCGCCGCAGGCGACTACAACACTGCCTCCAACAACGTCAGCATCGACGTGAAGGAAGCCAACCAGGCACCGGTCGTGGCCCAGGAAGGCACCCCGCTGAACAATTCGCCAATCAGCGCCAGCAACGGCGCCGGCACCGTCAGCGTGACACCGGGCAATGGCGGCATTCAGTTGGCAATCAATGCCAACGGACAAGGCGCCGCGATGCAGCAACTGGCCGCCGGTGGCCTGCTGCAGGCCGCGCAGATGGTCGGCGGAAATAACGCCGTCAACAACCTGGCACAGCTCAGCGTAGTGCTGAAAAACAACCTTCCGTCGTCTGGAGCGCTCGACTGCAATCTCGACCAACTCAAAGGGCTTCGCACTATGGGTATGTGATCTACGCTCCAGTGCGACTGTGAAGTCCAACCTAATAAGAAGGACAGCGCGCCATGCACCGATCGCTAACGCTAGGAACTGCAATCTGTGTATCCGCATTACTCCCCTCGACCTACGCCGCTGCAGCGACGGAAGCCGAGGTGGAGGCTTTGAAACAGGAACTTCTCGAACTCAAGCAACGCTATGAGGCTCAGCAGAAAGCCCTGATGGTGCTCGAGCAGCGGGTCAGGCAGGTGGAAGAAGCACCAGCCGCGCCGGCCCAGCCCAAGCGCCTGGTCACCTCTACCGGCAAGCCCACACCTCCCGGAACCGGCAACACCGTTGCCGCCAGCGGCAGCTCCTACGGCGAGTCGCTCAAGGATGACGCCAGCCCGCCCAAGAGCGTGGAAAACCTCTACGACGAAGCCAGTGGCTTCTTCGGCAATGGCGCGTTCAGCTTCGAGACGGGCCTGACCTATACCCACTACGACACCAAGCAGCTGATCCTCAACGGCTTCCTGGCGCTAGACACCATCTTCCTGGGCAACATCGGCGTGGACAACATCAACGCCGACAACTGGACCCTGGACCTCACTGGCCGCTACAACTGGAACAACCGTTGGCAGTTCGACATCAACGCCCCGGTGGTTTATCGCGAGAGCACCTATCAGTCGGCAGGCGCCGGCAACTCGACCGCGCAATCCACCGACGAGACAGTCACCCGCGACCCGACCCTGGGCGACGTCAACTTCGGCATCGCCTACAAGTTCATGGACGAAACCGAGTCGCGCCCCGACGCGGTGGTCAGCCTGCGGGTCAAGGCGCCCACCGGCAAGGACCCGTACGGCATCAAGCTCAAGCGCGCCTCGGACAACGACAACCTCAACGTGCCCGAGTCGCTGCCCACCGGCAACGGCGTCTGGTCGCTCACCCCCGGCATCTCGCTGGTCAAGACCGTGGACCCCGCCGTGCTGTTCGGCAGCCTCTCCTACACCTACAACCTCGAGGAATCGTTCGACGACATCAGCCCCACCGAGGGGGTGAAACAGAAAGGCAAGGTCGACCTCGGCGACTGGTTCCAGATCGGTGCGGGCGTGGCATTCGCCCTCAACGAGAAGACCAGCATGTCGTTCTCCTTCTCCGACCTGATCGCCCAGAAGAGCAAGATCAAGGCCGACGGCGGCGACTGGACCACCGTCACCGGCAGCGACGCCAACGCGGCGTACTTCAACTGGGGCCTGACCTACGCCTGGAGCCCCAACCTCACCATCGTGCCGAACCTGTCCATCGGCATCTCGCCGGATGCGCCGGATTTCAGCTTCAGCGTGAAATTCCCGTATTACTTCTGACGGCTCGGCAGTCCGAACGCAAAGGCCCCTTTTCGGGGCCTTTGTCTTTTCCAGAGATCGTCACCTGTACGTAGGAGCAACTGTCTTCTTCCGGTGAATCCGTGCCGATACTTTCCCCTCACCCCAAGCGCAGAAGCATCTCGTAGGAGCGGACTCCGTCCGCGATAGGCTGCAATTGCGCCGGACAGCATCGCGGACAGAGTCCGCTCCTACGCCAGCACGAAACGCCCTATCCGAGTCCACCGAATCGCGGCGGGCAACGGATCCGCGTCCGCTCCCGCCCCGACCGGTATCCCCGCCCTAGCGCAACTGGTGCTTGTGCAACAAGCGATAGAAGGTCGGCCGCGAGATGCCCAGCATCCGCGCCGCCACGCTGAGATTGTCGCCGTGCCTGGCCAGCGCATCGCACATGGCCTGGCGCTCGGCGCCGAGCTTGTATTCCTCCAGGGTCACCAGCGGCAGGTGCACCGAGCGTCCCTTCTCCCGCTCCAGGCCCAGGTCGCGGGCCTCGATCTGCCGCCCCTCGGCCAGTACCAGCCCACGCCGCACCCGGTTGGCCAGCTCACGCACGTTGCCCGGCCAGCCGTGCTCGGCCATCGCCGCCAGGGCATCATCGGAGAAGCGGCGCGGCCGCCGCCCGGTTTCGACGCTGTAGAGGTGGGCGAAGTGATTGGCCAGCAATGCCAGGTCACCGTTGCGCTCGCGCAGCGGCGAAGTCGACACCTGCAGGACATTGAGCCGGTAGTAGAGGTCCTCGCGGAACTGGCCGGCGCGGATCGCCTGCTCCAGGTCCACGTGGGTCGCTGCCAGCACCCGCACATCGACGTCGATCGGCTGGCTGCCACCGACCCTTTCGATCTGTTTCTCCTGCAGCACGCGCAACAGGTTGGCCTGCAGCTCCAGCGGCAGGTCGCCCACCTCGTCGAGGAACAGCGTGCCGCCGTTGGCCTGTTCGAAGCGGCCAATCTTGCGCTGGTGCGCGCCGGTGAACGACCCCTTCTCGTGGCCGAAGAGTTCCGACTGGATCAGGTTATCCGGCATCGCCCCGCAGTTGATCGCCACGAAGGGGCGGATCGCCCGCCGCGACTGACGATGCAGCGTGCGCGCCACCAGTTCCTTGCCGGTACCGCTTTCGCCGCGGATCAACACGGGAGACTCGGTCGGCGCGAATTTCGCCAACAGCTTGCGCAGCTCCCGGACATCACGGCTTTCGCCCAGCAGTTCGTGCTCATGCTCATCGCTGTGCACGCTGCCGCGCCCACGCAGGCGCGCCATGCCGAACGCACGGCCGAGGGTGACCTGCACGCGCGCCACATCGAAGGGCAAGGTATGGAAATCGAAGAACCACTCACTGACGAAATCGCCCACCTCATTCAGGGGCAGGACCTCCGGGCTGAGCACGGCTATCCACTCCGTGCCACTGCGGCTGATGAGTTCCTTGACGGACTCCCGGCGTTCAAGATGCCGGGGTTGCAGACGCAGCAGGCCGACGTCACAGCCGCGATTGCTGGCGCTATCCAGCTCGCAACTGTCTACCTCCCACCCTGCTGCCCGTAGTCCGGGTAATAACCTGCGGCAGTCGTCGCATGGATCGACCACCAGCAGGCGACGAGTATTCGCGGCTGCCTCGAGCATGCTCCCTTCCTTGGCGCCATTATTTTGAAAAACTTTAAAAAACAGTTGGTTGGCGCTCCAGTTTGTAAAGCTAGCAATATATTGACGCCGTCCATTGACCGTTTTCCTATAAGGTCAATGTCGAATCGATCTCACCAACCCTGCCCTCGCCGCTTGACTTCCAGGCGCCGCACGAACTCCTCCAGCACCAGCTTGTAGAGGTCGTCCCCCAGGTACACATCCTCCACCCCACAATCGATGTTCGGGTTGTCGTTCACCTCGATCACCACCACCCGCTCCCCGGACTGTTTCAGGTCCACGCCGTAGAGCCCGTCGCCGATCAGGTTCGCGGTTTTCACCGCCAGCTCCACCACTTTGCGCGGTGCCTCGTGCACGGCCATGGTGCGGAAATCGCCGCTCACTTCCTGCGCGCCAGGGCTGTGATCGTAGATCTGCCAGTGCCCCTTGGACATGAAGTACTGGCAGGCGAATATGGGCTTCTGGTTGAGGACGCCGATCCGCCAGTCGTATTCGGTATAAAAGAACTCCTGCGCCAGCAGCAGCACCGAGCGCTCGAACAATTCGGCGCTGGCCTTGAGCAGCTCCTCCTGGTTGCCCACCTTGATCACCCCGCGCGAGAAGCTGCCATCGGGAATCTTCAGCACCAGCGGGAAGCCCAGGCGCTCGCCGACTTTTTCCAGCTCCTGCGGGTTGTCCTTGTAGAGGATTTCGGTGGCCGGCATGCCCAGCTTGTGGCTGCGCAGCAGGTCGGCCAGGTAGACCTTGTTGGTGCAGCGCAGGATCGACACCGGGTCGTCCATCACCACCATCCCCTCGCTCTCGGCCTTCTTGGCGAAGCGATAGGTATGGTCGCTGACGCTGGTGGTCTCGCGAATCAGCAGCGCGTCGTATTCGGCCAGGCGCGAGTAGTCCTTCTTCTCGATCAGTTCGACGTCGATGCCCAGGGTCTTTCCGACGCGGATGAAATTCTTCAGCGCCTTGCGATCGGACGGCGGGAAGGCCTCCTCCGGATCGTGCAGGATCGCCAGGTCATAGCGGTACTGCTTGCGCGAGCGCGGTTTGCGCCATATCTGCCGGCTGAAGCCATCCAGCGCATTGGCGAATTGCTCCTCCTGGTCCTCGCGCAACTTGTGGATGTTCCCCGGCTTCACGCCTTCGATATGCCAGCCCCGGTTCTTGCGGAACTCCACCAGCAGCATCGGGCACGGCAGCGCCTCGAACAGCTGGCGCGCCAGGTCCTGCAGCGGCTCGATGTCGGTGCGGCCGAAGTACAGCGTCAGGGTGAAACCATCGGTGCTACCGTAGGGATGATCGGCCAGCGCCTTGTCGAGGGTTTTCTCCAGGTCTTCCAGGGCCAGGCTGTAGAGCGACTTCTTCGCCAGCTCGCTGATGCTGCGCACCGACGGAATCACCTTGTGCCCGCGCGCCTCGGCCAGCAGCGAGCAGTAATAGCCATGGCCCAGGTACTTGTAGTTGCGGCACAGGTTGATCACCTGCACACGTTTGCTGTTGTCGTCGTCGATGGGCATCTCCAGGTATTCCTGGGCGCTGACCACATCTTCACTGGGATAGTAGGAGGCCCAGTCTTCCTTGCGCTCCACGATGATGAACAGCTTGCTCACGACACCTCCGAAGTTGCCCCGCGCTTGCCGCGCCGATAGGCCAGGACAATACTGGTTGCTGCTTCGACCGCATTGAACCGCGCCCGTTCGCAGCCAGCACCGACACGGTGCGCCCCGCAGATTAACGAATGCTTACTCTATGAAACTCCAGTTCCGCGCCGCCTCCGCCGACGACCTGCACGCCCTGGTCGAGATGGAAAACCGTTGTTTCGAACACGACCGCCTGTCCCGCCGCAACTTCCAGTGGATGATCACCCGCGCCCACGCCAGCCTCACCGTCGCCGAATCTGACGGCGTTCTGCTCGGCTACGCGCTGGTGCTGTTCCACCAGGGCACGTCACTGGCACGCCTGTACTCCATTGCCGTGGACGAGCGTGCGCGCGGCATCGGCCTGGGCCAGAAGCTGCTGGACCGCGCCGAGGCCGAGGCGCTGGAGAACGACTGCGCCTACCTGCGCCTGGAAGTACGGCCGGACAACCGCGGTGCCATCGCTCTCTATGAGCGTAACGGCTACCGTCCGTTTGCCACGGTACGCGACTACTACGAAGACCACAGCGAAGCGCTGCGCTTCGAGAAGCGTATCCGCCAGATCAACGAGCGCACGCACCGTCATGTGCCCTACTACCGGCAAACCACCGAGTTCACGTGCGGCCCTTCGGCCCTGATGATGGCCATGGGCGCGCTGGAACCCCAGCGCCGCCTGGAGCGCACCGAGGAGCTGCGCCTGTGGCGCGAGGCGACCACCATCTACATGACCGCCGGCCACGGCGGCTGCAGCCCGCAGGGCCTGGCGCTGGCAGCGCACCGACGGGGATTCCGTGTGCAATTGCAGCTGTCAGAAGATGGCCCGTTGTTCCTCGATGGCGTGCGCAGCGAGGAAAAGCGCGAGGTGATGCGCCTGGTCCACGAGGACTTCGCCGCCGAACTGGCTCGCAGCGACGTGGAGCAACTGCTGCTCAACCAGTTGGATATCGACAGCGCGCTGGAGGCAGGCGGCCAGCCGATGGTGCTGATCAGCAGCTACCGCCTGACCCGCTCCAAGGCGCCGCACTGGGTGACGGTCACCGACTGCGACGAGGACTTCGTCTACCTGCACGACCCCGACGTCGACCACAGCCAGCACCGCGAGCCGCTGGACTGCCAGCACATCCCGGTGAGCCACGCGGAGTTCGAGCAGATGAGCCGCTTCGGCCGCAGCAAGCTGCGCGCGGCGGTGATCCTCTACCAGCGCTGACGCTAGCCGGCGATGGCTTCGCCACCGACCCGCAGCACGCCGGTATCGATCGCCAGGTGCACCAGTTCGGCGTGGGACACCACCTGCAGCTTCTGCTTGAGCAGGGTGACGTGGTTTGACACCGTCTTGGCGCTGATGCACAGGTGTTCCGCCACCTGCCGCACCGGCAGGCCGCGGGCGAGCATCACGAAGATCTCGAACTCGCGCTGGGTCATGCCCTGCAGGCGCGGGTCCTGGCCGTCGGCGCCCTGGGGCTGGCGCGCCAGCTGGGTGGCCAGCGGCTGTTCGATGTACGCATGCCCCGCCAATATCCGCCTGACCGCCTCCACCAGCACCGCCGGCGAGGCGCCCTTGGTGATATAGCCCGCCGCGCCCGCGTCCAGCGCCTGGCGTACCAGCGGCAGCTCGTCGTGCATGCTGAAGAACAGCACGCGCAGTTGTGGCAGGCGCTGGCGCAACCGCCGGGTGACTTCCAGGCCACTGATGCCGGGCAGGCCGATATCCAGGATCACCAGGCTCGGCACACTGCGCTGCACCGCCTCCAGGGCGGACTCGCCATCGATGGCCTCGCTCACCTCGACCTCGGGGATCAGCCCGCGCAGCAGTGCGGCGACGCCGTCGCGGACCACGAAATGATCATCCACCAGCAGAATCTTCACGCCCTTTCTCCTTCCACCACACCGACTGCCAACGGCATCCACAAGCGCAGGGCCAGGCCGCCACCCGGTCGGGAGCGCAGGTGCAGCTCGCCGCCCAGGCAACGGGCGCGCTCGCGCATGGAACGCATGCCGATGCCTGTCCGTGGCAGCCCGTTGCAGCCTCGCCCATCATCACGCACCCACAGGTAGAGTCGCCCACAATGGCGTCGCAGGATCACCCGAACCCGGCGGGCGCCGGCATGTCGCGCCACATTGGTCAGTGCCTCCTGCAGGAGACGGTACAGGTGCGCCTTGGCCACCGTCGACAGCGTCGGCAGTGGCTCCAGGTACAGGCTGCAGGCCACCCCCTGACTGGCCTGCCATTGCTCGACATGCAGGCGCAGCGCCTCTTCCAGGCTGACCCGCTCCAGCACCACCGGGTAAAGGTCGCGCACCAGCGCGCGAAAACTCTCGTTGAGGCCCTGGCAATGCTGTTCCAGCCGATCAAGGGTGACGAAGCCGATACCGTCCTGGCTTTCCAGGCTGCGCAGCAGGAATACCTGCGCGCGGATGCCGGCGAGGTACTGGCCGATGTCATCGTGCAGCGCCTGGGCCAGTTGCTGCCGCTCGCGCTCCTGCACCGCGAGCAGCGCGCGGGTCAGTTCGGCATTTTCCACGCAGGCACGTTCCAGCTCGCCGGCCATGCCGTTGAAGCCGCTGGCCAGGCGCTGCGCCTCGGGCAGGGAGTGGTCCGGCAGGCGTACCTGGAACTGGCCACGGGAGACATCCCCCAGGGCGTCATGCAGTTGCTCCACCACCCGCAAGCCCCCCTGCACGGCCCAGCGGATCGCCAGCAGGCTGGCCAGCAGCGATACACCGAACAGCACCAGCAGTTGCACCAGCGAATCGCGCACCTCGTCGATCTCGTCGCGCGGGTCCAGGCTCAATTGCACGCGTCGGCCATCGGCCAGCGTGAGCAGGGTCGGCGCCGGCAGGTCGGGATACAGGCGAGTTACCAGCCAGTCGTCCAGGCCGGTGTGCGGTGGGGGCGCACCCGCGTCCAGCCAGTGCACGCGTACATGGCGCAGGCCGGCGGTGAGGTCGGGGTCCAGGCTGGCCGGGTCGCGCTGCGCCGCTTCACGCAGGTACTCGAGCACGCCCCGCGCGGCATCCATCTCGCGGCGCACATCGTCGTTGCCCTGATGCACCAGCACCGCCAGGCAAACCGCCGCGAGCAACGCGAAGAACAACCCGACCAGCAGGTTGATCCGCCACAACGCAGACATCTAGTGCGCGCCGCGACAGGTCGTGATGCAGCCCACCGGCGCCATGGGCGCGCGCAGTTCCGCCGCCGGCAGGTAACCGTTGCGCGTGTAGAGGAAATCGAAACCGAACAGGCTGAGCATCAGCAGGATCGGCAGGACGAGAGTGACGGCGATACGCATGGCGACGCTCCTCTTCTGGTTCTTGTAGCGCCATCCTAGGTCGCGGGCGCCGCGCGCAACCTACTACCTTGGTACTGCCCCACCGGTACTTTCTGCATATTTGCCGCGCCGCGGGCGATTCCTATGCTGGCCGCACAACAACAAGCCGGCCCACCCAGGGAGTCGCCCATGCGTCAGTTCGTCCTTCATGGCGTCGCCTATCTGCTCGCGGTTGCCTGCGCCGCTGCCTTTAGCCTTGGGGCTCGTGCCGAGGAAGCCCCTGCACTGGAGATACGCATCGGCTACCTGGGCTACACGCCCGATCCGGGGCCACTGCTGTCCAACGTCATCCCCGAACCTACCGACGCCGGCCTGCGCGGCGCCGAGCTGGCGATCACCGACAGCAACAGCACCGGGCGCTTCCTCAAGCACCGCTACAGCCTGGAAGCCGCCAGTTCCGATACCCCGGACAAGCTGCTGGGCGAAGCCAGGCGCCTGCACGCCGCCGGCCTGCGCCTGTTCGTGGTCAACGCCCCGGCAGACACGCTGCTCCAACTGGCCGCCGCGCTGCCGGACAGCCTGCTGTTCAACGCCGGCGCTGCCGATGACGAACTGCGCGCCAGCCAGTGCGCGGCAAACGTGCTGCATACGCTACCCAGCCGGCTGATGCTGACCGACGCCCTCACCCAGTTCCTGGTGCTGCGCAAGTGGACGCGCTGGCTGTTGATCGTCGGCCAGCGCCCGGAAGACGCCCTGTACGCCAACGCTCTGCGCCGCTCGGCCAAGCGTTTCGGCGCGAAAATCGTCGAGGAGAAACCCTTCACCTTCGACAACGATCAGCGCCGCAGCGCCCAGGCCGACATGGCGCTGTTCACCCAGTCCAGCGAAGACTACGACGCCGTGCTGGTAGCCGACGAGCACGGCGACTTCGGCGAGTACGTGCCCTACAACACCTGGTTGCCACGGCCCGTCGCGGGCACCCAGGGGCTGGTCGCCACCGGCTGGCACAAGACCGTGGAAACCTACGGCGCCGCCCAGTTGCAGAAGCGCTTCGAGGAACACGCCGGGCGCTGGATGAACGACCGTGACTTTGCCGCCTGGATCGCCGTGCGCAGCATCGCCAGCGCGGTGACGAGGCTGCGCGATGCCGACCCCATGGCGATCCGCAAGCTGTCGCTCTCCCCTGACCTGCCGCTGGATGGTTTCAAAGGCTACAAGCTCGGCTTCCGCCCGTGGGACGGCCAGTTGCGCCAGCCGATCCCGCTGGTGCAGCCGCGCGCCCTGGTCAGTACCTCGCCGCAGGAAGGCTTCCTGCACCCCGCCAGCGAACTCGACAGCCTCGGCCTGGACGCACCGGAAAGCCAGTGCCATCTCGCCGACGCGAAGCCATAACAAGAACATTCCATGAGGACCCTGCCCATGCCCCGCCTGCTTGCCCTCTCCTGCCTGAGCCTCGCGCTCGGCCTGGTACCCACCGCCTTCGCCGCCACCGCCTACGTCTCCAACGAGAAGGACAACAACCTCAGCGTCATCGACCTGGATACCCTGGCCGTCACCGGCACCATCGACACCGGCAAGCGCCCGCGCGGACTGGCGCTGTCCCACGACAACAAGCTGCTGTACGTCTGCGCCAGCGATTCGGACACCGTGCAGGTGATCGACCTCGCCACCCGCAAGATCATCAAGCAACTGCCCTCGGGCGCCGACCCCGAGCAGTTCGCCCTGCACCCCAATGACCGCTGGCTGTACGTCTCCAACGAGGACGATGCGCTGGTCACGGTGGTCGATACCCAGACCGCCCAGGTGCTCGGGCAGATCGACGTCGGCGTCGAGCCCGAAGGCATGGCGGTGAGCCCGGATGGCAAGTGGGCGGTGAACACCAGCGAGACCACCAACATGCTGCACTGGATCGACACCGCGACCCAGAAGCTGGTGGACAGCACCCTGGTGGACCAGCGCCCGCGCCACGCCGAGTTCACCCACGACGGCTCGCAGGTCTGGGTCTCGGCGGAGATCGGCGGCACCGTCAGCGTGGTCGACACCGCCAGCCGCCAGATCCTCAAGACCCTGCGCTTCGCCATCCAGGGCGTGCACCCGGACAAGGTGCAGCCGGTGGGCGTGCAACTGACCCGCGATGGCAAGTACGCCTTCGTCGCCCTCGGCCCGGCCAACCATGTGGCGGTGGTGGATGCGAAGACCTTCGAAGTCCTCGACTACCTGCTGGTGGGCCGCCGCGTCTGGCACCTGGCGTTCACCCCGGACGAGAAGACCCTGCTGGCCACCAACGGCGTCAGCGGCGATGTCTCGGTGATCGATGTCGCCTCGCGCAAGGTCACCAAGTCGATCAAGGTGGGCCGCTATCCGTGGGGCGTGGTGGTGACGCCATGAATGCGCTGACGGTCCGCGACCTTGGCTTCTCCTACGGCCCGCGCCGCGCGCTCGACGGCTTGGAGTTCGAGCTCCCCGCCGGGCGCTTCACCGCCCTGCTGGGGCCCAACGGCGCCGGCAAGTCCACCCTGGTTGCTCTGCTCACCCGGCTCTACGACCTGCAGCAGGGCGAGATCGACGTGCTCGGCTACAGCCTGCGCCAGCAGCCGCGCCTGGCCCTGCGCCAGCTCGGCGTGGTGTTCCAGCAGAGCACCCTGGACCTGGACCTGAGCGTGGAGCAGAACCTGCGCTACCACGCGGCCCTGCATGGCCTGCCGCGCAGCGTGGCGAACGAACGGATCGACGCCGAACTGGCCCGCCAGCAGTTGCAGGAGCGCCGTCGCGACAAGGTCCGCGCGCTCAATGGCGGCCATCGCCGCCGCGTGGAGATCGCCCGCGCGCTGCTGCATCGGCCACGCCTGCTGCTGCTCGACGAGGCCAGCGTCGGGCTCGACCCGGCGGCGCGCCAGGCGCTCAACAACCATGTGCGCCGGCTGTGCCGCGAGGATGGCCTGGCGGTGCTCTGGACCACCCACCTGCTGGATGAGGTGCGCGACGAGGATGCGCTGCTGGTGCTCGATCGCGGCCGCCTGGTCGCCCGTGGCGAGACGCGGGACATCTGCGCGGCGGACGCCGGCAACCTGGAGCGCACCTTCCACCGCCTGACCCGCCTGGAGGCCTGCGCATGAGTGCCCTGGAGAACCCGCGGCTCGGCCCTGCCGCCTACTGGCAATGCCTGTGCGGCATCGTCATGCGCGAATGGCTGCGCTTCGTCCTGCAACGCTCGCGCTTCCTCAGCGCGCTGGTGCGGCCGCTGCTCTGGCTGCTGGTGTTCGCCGCCGGCTTCCGCGCCGCGCTGGGCATTTCGATCATCGAGCCGTACGACACCTACGTCACCTACGAGACGTACATAGTGCCGGGGCTGTGCTGCATGATCCTGCTGTTCAATGGCATGCAGGGCTCGCTGTCGATGGTCTATGACCGCGAGATGGGCAGCATGCGCGTGCTGCTGACCAGCCCGCTGCCGCGTGCCTTCCTGCTCGCCAGCAAGCTGTTGGCCACCGCGCTGGTGTCGCTGTTGCAGGTCTACGCCTTCCTGCTCATCGCCTGGCTGTATGGCGTGCAGCCGCCGCCGATGGGGCTGGTTGCCGCGCTACCGGCATTGCTGCTGGCAGCACTGCTGCTGGGCGCGCTGGGATTGCTGCTTTCCAACGGCATCCGCCAGCTGGAGAACTTTGCCGGGGTGATGAATTTCGTCATCTTCCCGCTGTTCTTCCTCTCCTCCGCGCTCTACCCGTTGTGGAAGATGCGCGAGGCCAGCCAGTGGCTGTACTGGCTGTGCGCGCTGAACCCGTTCAGCCACGCCGTGGAACTGGTGCGCTTCGCCCTGTACGAGCGCTTCAATCCGCTGGCCAGTGGCGTCTGCCTGGGCCTGACGCTGCTCTTCGCCGGCCTTGCCGTGCTGACCTTCAACCCGCAGCACGCCGCCCTGCGCAAGGGGTGAAATCTCCTACTTTGGTACTGGTTCGCCCCTCCGGACGTCGAATTTCCAAAGCTGCAGCGCCGGCATCTAATGGCCACTACAAGAAGAACTAATCAGAGATACCGCCATGCCTCGCCTTGCCACTGCCCTGTACGGCCACGTGAGCGGCTGCCTCGCCGCGTGCCTGCTCAGCCTGACGCTCCCGGCCGCGCAGGCCGACGACACGCCGCTGTTCTCCGCAGACGGCTATCGCCAGGCCCAGTACCGCAGCCCGACGCCGCCTTCCGCCGACCACGCCGTCACCCTCGACACCCCCGCCCTGCAGGCGCTGCTCAAGCGCGAGCCGAAGGCCCGGCTGGTGGACGTTTACCGCCGCACCTTCTTGAACGGCCAGTTCGTCGAAGACGAAAAGCACCGCAACCTGCCCGGCAGCCTGTGGCTGGCCAACGTCGGCACCGGCACCCTGGAGCCGCAGTGGCAGGCCTATTTCGAGCAGAATCTCTCCCGCCTCACCGAGGGCGATGCCAAACGCCCGCTGGTGTTCTACTGCCGCTCCGACTGCTGGATGAGCTGGAACGCCATCCGCCGCGCGCATGCGCTGGGCTATGCCAGCCTCTACTGGTACCGTGACGGTATCGATGCCTGGGAACAGGCAGGGCTGCCCCTGCAGGACGCCCAGCCGCAACCTGTGAAATAACTTTGCGATCACCGCCCATAACGACAACAACGAGGTGCAGGCCATGTACAAGATCCTGATCGCCGACGATCACCCGCTGTTCCGCGAGGCGATCCACAACGTCATCGCCGACGGCTTCCCCGGCAGCGAAGTGATGGAAACTGCCAACCTCGACAGCGCGCTGGGCCTGACCCAGGAACACGACGATCTCGACCTGATCCTGCTCGACCTGAACATGCCCGGCATGCATGGCCTGAACGGCCTGATGAGCCTGCGCAACGAGGCACCGACCATCCCGGTGGTGATCGTCTCCGCCGAGCAGGACAAGCAGGTCGTCCTTCAGGCCATCACCTACGGCGCCGTGGGTTTCATCACCAAGTCCTCGCCGCGCGTGCAGATGACCGAGGCCATCGAACAGATTCTCAACGGCAACGTCTACCTGCCGTCGGACATCATCCGCACCCAGAAGTCCTCGCCACGCCGCAGCGGTCAGGAAGACCACAGCATCCCACCGGAACTGCTGCAGGCGCTGACCCGCAAGCAGCTGCTGGTGCTGGAACGGATGACCAAGGGCGAGTCGAACAAGCAGATCGCCTACAACCTGGAAATTGCCGAGACCACGGTGAAGGCGCACGTCTCCGCCATCCTGCGCAAGCTGAAGGTGCACAACCGCGTGCAGGCGATTCTCTGCGCGGGCGACATCGACTTCGCCGCCTACCTGCGTCGCTGAAATTTTCATCATCGTGCCGCTGAGACCGCTACCGGGAACCACTCGATGCCCTCCACCCGCACCCTGAGCCTCACCGGGCTGGCGATGCTCGCCTTCGCCGGCAACTCCATCCTCTGTCGCCTGGCGCTCAAGGCCACCAGCATCGATGCGGTGAGCTTCACCGGCCTCCGCATCTTCTCGGGCGCGCTGATGCTCGCCGTGCTGCTCAGACTGCGCCGCCGCGCCGCCAGCGAAGGCGGTAACTGGCGCGCGGCAGCGGCGCTGTTCGTCTACGCCGCAGCCTTCTCCTACGCCTACGTGCAGCTGGATGCGGGTACCGGCGCCCTGCTGCTGTTCGGCGCGGTGCAGGTGACCATGATCCTGGTCGGCCTGCTGCGCGGCGAACGACTGCACGGCCAGGCGCTGCTCGGCTTCCTGCTGGCTCTCGGCGGGCTGCTCGCTCAGCTGCTGCCCAGCGCCAGCGCGCCGCCGTTGGCCGGCGCGCTGCTGATGCTGCTGTCGGGTGTGGCCTGGGGGCTGTATTCGTTGCTGGGTCGCAAGGGCAGCGATCCGCTGGCGATCACCACCGGCAACTTTGTCCGCGCCATTGCCTTTGCGGCCTTGCTGGCGGCGTTTTTCCACTCCGATCTACGGGTGGATGCGATGGGTGTCGTCTATGCCGTGCTGTCCGGCGCAGTGGCGTCGGGCATCGGCTACGCGATCTGGTACAGCGCACTACCGGGTCTGTCGGCGATCCAGGGCGCTTCGGTGCAGTTGAGCGTACCCATTCTCGCCGCCCTTTCCGGCGCCGTGCTGCTCGGCGAGGCGATCAGCCTGCGCCTGGCACTGGTGTCATTGGCGGTGCTCGGCGGGATCGCGCTGATCCTGCTGGCCAAGGTGCGCGCTCCAGCCGCCCAGCGGGCCTGATTCAATCTGTTTTTTGTAGGAGCGAGCTTGCTCGCGAACGATGTTTCCGCATAGGGCGGTTCGCGAGCAAGCTCGCTCCTACAATTCGTGGGCCTGGGAAGGTCCGTGCAAGCTATTACCCTCTCCCAGAGGATGGGGGCGTATGGTGCAGGATGTAACCACAACTTCAGCCGGTACGAACTGCCCCCTCTCCCCTTGGGAGAGGGCTGGGGTGAGGACCGAAACTACCCGCAGACTACGGCGCCCAAATCAGTGGGCGCTATCGATCAGATGGCACAGCGCGGTCTTCAGCTTCATCGGCCGCACCGGCTTGTGCATCAGCGTGTGCCCCAGCTCGCGGATCTGCTGCTTCAGCTCGTTGCTGTAGTTGGCGGTGATCATCAGCGCCGGTAGCGGCGTGCCGCGTCGGGCGTTGATCGAGGCGACGGCATCGACGCCGTTCAGCCCCTCGTCCAGGTGGTAATCGACGATCAACAGGTCCGACTCGGCGTGGAAATTATCGACCTGCCGCGCCAGGTCCTCCTCCGACAGCGCCGTCACCACCTGGCAACCCCAGGCTTCCAGCAGCGTGCGCATGCCGGCGCAGATCGCGGCATCGTTATCCAGCACCCAGACGCGCGACCCGCGCAGACGCTCCACCAGGTCGTCGGCGGTACGCTCCGGTTCCGGTTCGGTGCGCGCCACACGGCGAGCCAGGGGGACTTCGATGGAAAAACGCGACCCCTTGCCCGGCGCCGACTCCACCTGGATACGATGGCCCAGCATGCGCGCGATCTTCTCGACGATTGCCAGCCCCAGCCCCAGCCCGCGGTCCTGGTGAAAGCGCTGCGCGTCACCGCGCTTGAACTCCTGGAATATCTCGCCGAGCTTGTCCGCGGCGATGCCCACGCCGGTGTCCCAGACCTCGATCCACAGGCTGTGCCGGCGCCGCCGACAGCCCAGCAGCACGCGCCCGGAAGGCGTGTAGCGGATGGCGTTGGTCAGCAGGTTGCGCAGGATCCGCGCCAGCAGCTGGATATCGCTGCGCACCTGGGCGCCGCAGGGCACGAAGTCCAGCGCCAGGCCTTCGCTGGCGGCCACCTGGCGGTATTCGGCGGCGAGGTTGCCGAGCAGTTCGCTGACGTCGAACGAGGCGATGTCCGGCTTGATCACCCCGGCGTCCAGCTTGGAGATGTCCACCAGGGTGCCGAGCAGCGTTTCAACGTCCTCCAGCGACTGGCTGATGTTGCGCACCAGGGCTTCGCCGCTGCGCTCCTGCAGGGCACTCGTGAACAACCTCGCGGCGTTCAGCGGCTGCAGCAGGTCATGGCTGACGGCGGCGAGGAACTTGGTCTTCGACAGGTTGGCCTGCTCGGCCTCGCGCTTGGCCTCGCGCAGCCGGCCCTCGACCTGGCTGCGTTCGTCGATCTCGCGCTTGAGTTGGTCGTTGAGGCTGGTCAGCTCGGCGGTGCGTTCGCGTACCCGTTGCTCCAGGTTCTGGTAGGCCTGGTGCAACGCTTCGGCGGTGCGACGGCGCTCGGTGATGTCGCGGATCAGCACGAACAGCCCGCTCACCGTGCCATCGGCCTGGCGGTTGGGCACGTAGGAGCGTTGCATGTAGCGCTCCTGCCCGGCCAGGTTGGTCTCGGCAATTTCAAAGGTGACGCTTTCGCCCGACAGCGCGCGCTCGAAGTACGGCTCCAGGCGCTGGCAGTGTTCGGCGCTGTGCACCTCGCGCAGGTTGCGCCCGAGCATCGAGCCGCTGGGCCAGCGGTACCACTCCTCGTAGACCTTGTTGGTGAAGTCGTAGTCGAGGTCGGCGGTGAGGTAGGCGATCAGCGCCGGCACCTGGTCGGTGATCAGGCGAATCCAGCGCTCGCTCTCGCGCAGCGCTTCGGCGTGGCGGTAGCGCTCGGTAATGTCGGTGAAGGTATTGACGAAGCCACCGGTAGGCAGCGCGTGGGTGCGAATCTCGAGCATGCGGCCGTCGAACAGTCGCTGCTCGATCACCCCTTCCGCCTCGCCCTTACGCGGCCGGCTGCGTGGGGTCAGCAGCGGCAGTTCGCTGTCGGCCATGACCTCGGCGAAGGGCCGGTGAGCCTCGATCGGCGCCAGTCCGCAGAGTTCCAGGAAGCGCCGGTTCCACAGCTCCAGCGCACCGTCGGCACCAACCATGGCCACGCCCTGGGACAGGTTGTCCACGGCGCGTTGCAGCAGGTGCGACTTCTGCGCCACCGCCTGCTCACGGCGCGCCATCTCGCTCTGCTTGATCTCGGTGATGTCGCTGTAGAGCACTACCAGGCCGCCGTCGCGGGTGGGCCGCTCGGTCACCCGGACCCAACGGTCGTTACGCAGCCGATAGAGGGTGTGCTCGTCATCGCTGCTGCGCTGTTCCTCGACGATCAGCCCGCTGCTCTGAGCCAGTCGGCGCACTTCGGCGAGTCGCGTTCCCGTGCCGACGCGGGCGCGGGTCTGCGCCCAGAAGGCACGGAAGCGTTCGTTGTAGAGGACGATGCGCTGCTGCGGATCGAACAGCACGAAGGCGTCGGAAATGCTCTCCACGGCGTCCAGCAGGTGCTGGTGCGCGGTCTCGGCGCGCAGGCGGGCATCGCTGAGCAGCTGGTTGCTGGACTTCAGCTCGACCATCGCCTCGCTCAGCGCGTCGGTACGCTCGCGCACCTGCTCGGCCAGCACCACGGAATGCTGGAAGGCGCCGTAGGCGTTGTCGCCGCGGGACGTCGCGGACTCCACGCGCTCGATCAGCGCCGCGTTGATCCGCTGCAGCTTGTGGTTGTCGCGCTCCAGCTCGTCGATCCGCGCGCGCAGTTCAGCCTCCGGCGTTGCCCCGAGGACGGCCAATGGCGACACCGGTGAAGGTCTGGTTGATATGCATGCCATTGAATTGTTCCCCGTAGGTGTTGAAGCCGATCACCTGCTGGCTTCGGAGAAACTCGGCGGTGGGTTCGGTATCGCCGGCCACTTCCAGCTCCAGGCGGCGCAGGAAACAATCGCAGCCGATAGTCAGCAGCGGCGGCCCAAGGCGCTCATGCAGGCGCTGGAACTGTGCCTGCAGCCCCGGCAGCAACGGCCCGGTGCTCATGGCGGTGAGGACGATGCCGTTCTCCACCGCGCAGTAGAAAGTCAGGCTGAGGTCGTCGTTGACCTGCTGGATCGAGCGCACGTAGTACTGGTCGCGCACCCGCACCGCCAGCGGGTGCGCCGGGAACAGCGAGAAATCCAGCTGCTCCAGCGGCACACCGACCAGCCGCGCGAACTCCAGGGCGGCCGGTTCGGCGTTGAGCTCCAGCACCCGGCGGCTGTCGCTGTCGGCGCGGGTAACCACCAGTTTCTCCTCGCTGGGCAGCACGTGGTGGGTGGTGAACACCTCGAAGTCCAGCCAGGTATTGAACAGCACCACGACGGCCGCCCCTGTATGGAACTGGCCCTGGTAGTAAACGTGAGTGTGGGTCAGGTGGTTGTCGTCACCGGCCGAGCCACCGAAATGCGGAATGGCGCCGAGCGCCGCGCTCAGTGCGGCGAGCACCACTTCCTCGCGGCTGGACAGGCCATCGAGCAGGGTCAGGGCGAAACTGTGGTCCTTGATCGGCGCCAGCCCTGCGCAGCGACAGTCGGCCACCAGGGATTCGACCATCTGCTGGGCGTCGATCAGGCTGAAGCGTTCCATCTCATCCACCAGCGCGCAAGAGATGGCGAAGCTGCGCAGGTCGAAGCCCACGGCGGTGACGCAGCCACGGCCATAGCCCTGCGGGGTGATCTCGCCGGCGGTGGTGCAACCGGCCAGGTCGATGCCGCCGAAGTACTGCTCCAGCGCGGCGGCCAGCGCCGGCAGGTCGTATTCGGCGGAGCAGAAGAACAGCACGAAGCCCAGGTTCGGATGGATCAGCTGCCGCGCCAGGTCCTGGGCGACCGCCTCGACGTCGCGGGCATCGGACATGCCGCGAACGACTCCTTGTGTTTCGTGCATGGCGTGCGCCCAGTCAGGATATCGACGCTGGCATTCTACGAAGGGGCTGGAGTGGACCCCATGCTACTTGGGTCGCGGCGGGTCTATCCGAAAGTAGCGGGATGTCTGTAGGAGCGAGCCGCACCCGCGATCACGCGCTTGAGGCGTTCCCTCGAGTCAGCGTCGGGCTTTCCAATTGCGATGCCTGGAGCTTGGGTATTCCGGCGCCGCTTTTGCGTACGCGCGGGCTCAGTGTTTCGCCCCCTCGGGCGAGTTACTTTCTCAAACGCCAGAAAGTAACCAAAGGGCTCGCCCCTACATCCGGTTTTTCGCTTCGCGAAAAATACCCTCGGTTCCTCGGAGTTTCAGGGGCCCGCCACGAAGGGCCATCCCTGGCCCATCGTGGCTCTCGCGACATCCATGTCGCTCAACCCCTGAAACTCCGATCACCTTCGGCCTCCTGAAAGGGGCACTCCGGAGCGCGCGGATGTTTCTCTGGAAGACTTCATGAGCCAGAGCAATTGTAAGCGCGCGCCGTTTTTGGCACTGCCTTGCGCGATGCTTGGCACCGCCTTCCGCCGCTGAGTCCGCCCGATGTTTGCGCGACAATTGGC
>NZ_LZDG02000054.1:0-66562 GCF_001672555.2 Pseudomonas sp. AU11447
AAGGACGAAGAGGCGCCGATCTTCCAGGTCGCCGACTACGGCCTGGTCGCCGACCTGTTCGAAGCCGTACCGGAGCTGGAAAAGACCCTCTGATCCTGCTCATTCCCCTGGCCGGGCCAGCTGTCATCGGCCCGGCGTTTTGCCAACACCCCAGTAGAAAGAAACAAGAACAATGAAAAATCGTCGTACCCCTGTGCTGGTCTCCGGACTGGCGCTGCTGCCCTCGTTCGCCCATGCGGATTTCCTCGCCGACAGCAAGGCCAGCATCGAAGCACGTAACTTCTACTTCAACCGCGATTACCGCCAGAGCGGTGCCGCGCAGTCCAAATCCGAAGAGTGGGCCCAGGGCTTCCTGCTGCGCTACGAGTCGGGCTACACCGAGGGCACCGTCGGCGTGGGCGTCGATGCCCTCGGCCTGCTGGGCCTGAAACTGGATTCCAGCCCGGACCGTTCCGGCTCCGGTCTGCTGCCGTACTCGGCCAGTGACAAGCGCGCCGCCGACGACTACAGCGACCTCGGCCTCACCGCCAAGCTGCGCGCCTCCAAAAGTACGCTGAAGGTTGGCACCTTGCTGCCCAAGCTGCCAGTGGTGCAGTACAACGACACCCGCCTGCTGCCGCAGACCTTCCAGGGCGCGCTGGTGGAGTCGAAGGAACTCGACGACCTCGACCTGCAACTCGGCCAGCTGCGCGAGGTGAAGCAGCGCGATTCGTCCAACAACGAAGACCTGTCGATGACCCGCGGCAACAAGCGCAACATCGTCGCCGGCAGCCACCTGACCAGCGACCGCTTCAACATCGCCGGCGGCACCTACCGCTGGAACAGCCAGCTGAGCACCAGCTACCACTATGCCAACCTCGAAGACCTCTATCGCCAGCACTACGTGAGCCTCGTGCACACGCTGCCGATTGCCGAGGGCCAATCGCTGAAGTCCGACATCCGCTGGGCACGTTCCACCGACGATGGCGGCAGCAACGTCGACAACCGCGCGCTCAACGCCATGTTCACCTACAAGCTGGGCAACCAGGCGTTCGGCCTGGGCCTGCAGCGCATGTCCGGCGACACCGGCTTCGCCTACCTGTCCGGCACCGAYCCGTACCTGRYCAACTWYGTGCAGATCGGCGACTTCGCCAACAAGGACGAACGCTCCTGGCAGCTGCGCTACGACTTCAACTTCGCCTCCTACGGGCTGCCCGGCCTGAGCCTGATGACTCGCTACTTGCGCGGCGACAACATCGACCTGCTCAACGGCCAGGGCAACGGCACGGAGTGGGAACGCGACACCGACGTCGGCTATCTCGTACAGAGCGGCCCGCTGAAGAACGTCGGCTTCAAGCTGCGCAACAGCACCTTCCGCAGCAGCTTCGGCAATGACATGGACGAGACCCGCTTCATCGTCAGCTACACCTTGCCGATCTGGTAACGCGCCAGGCAGCACCGAAAAGCCCCGCTCAGGCGGGGCTTTTTTATGCGTTCGATCCGGGCCTTACCACTTGCTGACGTCGACGACGGCCTTGGCGAATGCCTCCGGTGCTTCCTGCGGCAGGTTGTGGCCGATGCCTCCGGTGAGCGTGCGATGCTCGTAGTGGCCGGTGAACTTCGCCGCGTAGGCCTTGGGCGGTGGATGGAACGCGCCGTTGGCGTCGCCTTCCAGGGTGATGGTCGGCACGCTGATCGGCGGGGCCTTGGCCAGCTTCTGTTCGAGTTCGTCATACTGCGCTTCGCCTGCCGCCAGGTTCTGCCGCCAACGGTAATTGTGGAGGGTGACGGCGACGTGGTCGGGGTTTTCGAACGCCTTGGCGCTGCGCTCGAAGGTGGCTTCATCGAAGTCCCACTTGGGTGAGGCCTGCTTCCAGATCAGCCGGGTGAAATCGCGGGTGTTCTTCGCGTAGCCGGCGGCGCCGCGCTCGGTGGCGAAGTAGAACTGGTACCACCAGAGGAACTCGGCTTCCGGCGGCAGCGGTTGCTGGCCGGCGGCCTGGTTGCCGATCAGGTAGCCGCTGACTGCCACCAGCGCCTTGCAGCGTTCGGGCCAGAGGGCGGCAATGATATCGGCGGTGCGCGCGCCCCAGTCGAAGCCGGCGAGCACGGCCTTGTCGATCTTCAGCGCATCCATCAGCGCGATGATGTCGCTGGCTACCGCGGCGGGTTGGCCGTTGCGCATCGTCCTCTCGGAGAGGAAATGCGTGCTGCCATAGCCGCGCAGCCACGGAACGATCACCCGGAAGCCTTGTGCGGCCAGCGCCGGCGCTACGTCGACGAAGCTGTAGATGTCGTACGGCCAGCCATGCAGCAGGATCACCGCCGGGCCATCCGCCGGGCCATCTTCGGCATAGCCGACATTGAGCAGGCCGGCATCGATCTGTTTGAGCGCCTTGAAGGTGGTGTGTGTGCCGGCCTTCAGCGACGCAGTGGTCTTGCTCTTCTCGCTGGCAGCCAGGGCGACGGCTGGCAATTGGGTGGCGG
The DNA here is from genome assembly GCF_001672555.2 of Pseudomonas sp. AU11447. Taxonomy (NCBI): domain Bacteria; kingdom Pseudomonadati; phylum Pseudomonadota; class Gammaproteobacteria; order Pseudomonadales; family Pseudomonadaceae; genus Pseudomonas; species Pseudomonas sp. AU11447. Next base: position 2,467 of record NZ_LZDG02000054.1, read on the forward strand.
CGAGGGCCACCGCTGCCAGGCGCATCAGGTCGCGGCGGCTGCTATCGAAGTGCTCCGACATGTCTTTTCCTTGTTGGGGTGGGCCGGACAAAGCGTAGGCGAGCATGAATCCTCTGCTGGGAAAATTCCGGGACGAATGGCACGAAAGTGCGTGCTTGAGGGGGTTATTGGCGATTTTTCCCGTGTCGAACCTCTCACCGGGCAAGGAAAAGTCTGGTCAGGGCGCCGGCCCTCGGCTTATAAAACCCCTTCGCCGCTGTAGACCCGCAAGGATGGCGGCCCCACCAGATCAAGGAACGATGATGCGACGAATCACGATGATTCTGCTCGCCGCCGCCCTGTTGCAGGGCTGCGCGCACCAGAAGACCGGCAACCAGTGCGAAGACAACTTCAACACCGAAGGCGGCTTCATCGCCGGCAAGACCTTCACCTCCAATGTGCAGTTGGACATGCCTTACGCCAAGGTCTTCGACCGGGCGCAGAAGACCCTGGTGAAGGAGGGCTTCACCATCCAGACCGCCGACGAGAAGAGCGGCACCATCTCCGCCTACCAGGGCGTGATCCTGAGCAGCCGGAACGCACCGTTGAACATCGTGGTGGAAAAGGCGGGCTCCGGCTCCAAGGTAAGCTATGTCTTCGTCACCCTGGGCGGCATGTACACCACCGAAGGCGCAGTGCGTGACGGCTTCTGCCGGTTCACTGACGGGATTCGGCAGTAACCGCTGACCTCGGGGTAGGAGCGCGCCATGCGCGCGAATCGCGGGCATGGCCCGCTTCTGCAGGTGTTCGCCGATGGAGCCCGCTCGTGCGAGCAGGGTGGGCATCGTTGCCTAGGTAGGATGGGTGGAGCGCAGCGATACCCATGCTGTTGCGCAGCCAGATGCGATGGGTATCGCTGCGCTCCACGCCATCCTACGTTCTAGGCTCTCTGATATTTCGCGGAGTCTGACGTCAATCGCGGTCGGAGTCCGCTCCTACTCGCGTACCAGTCTCTCGATGAGACGGCGCGTCAGCGGGGCAATGACCAGCACCAGCGGGAAGGCGATGCCCCAACTAGTGAGCCAGGCGCCGAGCCAGAGATGGGCGAAGCCTGGTGCGAGGCCGATGGCGCGCCCGGTGGCAAGGCCGGAGACCAGCAGGCTCATCACCCCGGACAGAATCAACGCGAACAGCAGCGGAGCGTAGCGGCGCGGGATCATGCGTGGGCCTCCTGGTCGAACTGTGGCTGGTGAAGGCGGCTGAGGGTTTCGGCAAAGTGCTGGCCGAACAGCCGTGCGGTCTTCAGGTCGCCGGGGCAGAAGTCCGCTGCAGTCTTGTCGGCCTGGGCCATCAGGCCGGACCAGGAACCCAGGCGGTTGGCGGCTTCCTCGAACGGTACGCCCAGGTGCTGCTCGGGCAGGATCGGGTTGCCGGCCCAGAGCATCCCGTGCTGCATGCAGAAGGTGAACAGCGAGATCAGCGTGGACTGCTTGTCGCCCGCCGGCAGCGCCGAGACGGTGAACCCGGCGGCGAGGCGGCCGCGCAGCTTTTGTTGGCGCCACAACGGTCCGGTGGCGTCCATCAGAGCTTTCAGCGGTGTCGAGACGCCGCCCAGATAGGTGGGAGAGCCAAAGATCAGGCCGTGGTAGGCGAGGAGGGCGTCCGGGCGCCCGATCAGCTCCTGGGCCCTGAGCAGCTGCACGTCGCAGCGGGAGACAAGGCTTGCTCCGCTGGCGATGGTCTGGGCGATGCGCTCGGTGCGGCCGCTGGCGCTGTGGTAGACGATGGCAATGGTTTTCATGGCTTCTCCGTGGGTGCACGCAAGGTGAAAGCCACATCCTGGGTTGACCGGGAGGGGCTTTGGCGTGACCCTACAAGTTCAAGTGAACTTGAAGTCAAGAGGTGATCCATGGACATCGCCGATGTGGCGAAACGCTCCGGCGTGCCGGCATCTACCCTGCGTTTCTACGAGGAGAAGGGGTTGATCGTCTCCCTGGCGAAGCCCGGTGCGCGCCGCCAGTTCGCCCCGCAGATTCTCGACCAGCTGGCGCTGATCACCCTGGGGCAGACAGCGGGTTTCAGCCTGGACGATATCCGCTCGATGTTTGCAGCTGACGGTGGGCCCCATATCGACCGGGCGATGCTGGCGGCCAAGGCGGACGAACTGGATGCCACGATCAGGCGCCTGCGGGCGATGAGCCGGGGATTGCGCCACGCGGCGGCCTGCCCGGCGCCCAGCCACGCCGAGTGCCCGACCTTCCAGCGCCTGGTAAAGGCGGCGGCGAAGAGTGCGCTGGAGGGGAAGAAGGAGCGGGGACGGTTGAGTAAGGGGAAGGTTTGACCCGTTGCGCTTTCGGAGGGCGACTAACCCGGAACGGGTTATCCGCCCTACGGAGGTGAAGTCCTGCGTGGGGCTCGCCCTCACCCTGACCCTGGCTGCGCGCCCTGCTCCAGAGGGAGAGGGGACTGTACGGTGCAACTCCCTCCGAGAGAGGGGCTTTCTGTAGGAGCGAGCTTGCTCGCGAACAATGTCGCCCGGTTACATCCACCTTGGGCGGTTCGCGAGCAAGTTCGCTCCTACAGGGGGGGCCTAAGCGCTGCTTCCAGCCACTCGCAGAACCCCTGCGCCTGCGCATTCCGCTCGCTCTGCTGATGTACCAGCAGCGACCAGTTCGGCCCGCGCACGGTCTGTTCGCTGAGTGGGGCCAGCAAGCCATTCTGCCGAGCATCCCCCGCCAGCAACTGGCTCACCAGCGCGATGCCCAGGCCCTGGCTCGCCGCATCCAGCAGCAATCCGGGATCGGAAAAGTTCAACCCCTCGCTGCGCTGGCCGACATCCGCGCCGCCCTGCACCTGCCAGTGCGCCCAGTCCATCTCCCGCTCACCGTGCAGGGTGGTGCGCGACGGCTCCGCCTGTGCCAGTACGGATGGATGGCAGGCCGGGTAGAGACGATCCTCCAGCAGCACGCGGAAGCGGCATTCGGCCTGGGCGGTGAGGTCGTCGCGCACGGCGATGTCGATGGTCTGGGAGGCCATGTCCGGGGTTTCGTCGGTGGTCAGCAGCCACAGGTCGATCTGCGGGTGGCGCGCGTGGAAGTCGCCCAGGCGCGGCACCAGCCAGTGGCGGGCGAAGGCCGGGGTGGTGTTGACCACCAGTTGGTTGGGCTTGCGGTACTGGTCCAGGCGGCGGATGCCCACCGCCAGTTGCTGCAGCATGGATTGCGTGGTGCTGAGCAGGTCGGCGCCGGCGTCGGTCAGCGCCACCTTGCGCCCGGAGCGGTAGAACAGCGGCTGCTCGACAAAGCTTTCAAGGCTGCGGATCTGCTGGCTGATGGCCGACTGGGTGAGGTGCAGCTCCTCGGCGGCCTTGTGGAAGCTGCCCAGGCGCGCGGCGGCTTCAAAGCCGCGCAGGGCATTCAGGGGTGGCCAGTGCTTGAGCATGATCGATAAGTTCGCCTAATCAGATTTGCGCAAAATCTATCGTTTGTTGTCGCGTTTTTACAGGCCTAGCATGGTCATCAGGCGCCGCTTAATCCTTTTCTTCCGATAAAAATTCCTTACCAAAGGTTTGAATATGCATCGCAATGACGATAGGCAGAACGGCTGGCGCATGCCTGCCGAATGGGTCAACCACGCGGCGACCTGGATGGCTTTCCCGCACAACCGTCCGCTCTGGGAGGGTGGCTGGCGCGTGACGCTGGAGCAGGTGCAGGAAGACTTTGCTCGCGTCGCCAATGCCATTGCCCGCTTCGAGCCGGTGAAGCTGGTAGTGGACCCGTCCGCCGTCGCCCGCGCCGCCGAACTCTGCGGGCCGAACGTCGAGCTGGTGCCGCTGCCCATCGACGACAGCTGGTGCCGCGACTCCGGGCCGACCTTCGTCTGCCATCCGCAACACGGCGTGGCCGGTGTGAGCTGGTGCTTCAACGCCTGGGGCGGCAAGTCCGAGCACACCCTGGACGAAGGCCTGGGCCGCCGCATCCTCAACCACCTCGGCCTGGACTGCTTCGGCACGCCGCTGGCCAACGAGGGCGGGGCGATTCATGTGGACGGCGAGGGCACGCTGATCACCACCGAGTCGGTGCTGCTCAACCCCAACCGCAACCCCGGCGTGAGCAAGCGCGAGATGGAAGAAATCTTCTCCCGCCTGCTGGGCGTGACCAAGACCATCTGGCTGCCGGGCGACCCGCAGTACGTTACCGGCGACATGACCGACGGCCACGTCGACGGTGTGTGCGCCTTCGCTCGCCCCGGTGTGTTGCTGGTGGATGCTACCCACGACGCTTCCAGCACCTACGCCGAAGTCGCCCGCGAGAACCGCCGCGCGCTGGAGCTGGCCACTGACGCCCAGGGGCGTTCCTTCGAGCTGATCGAGCTGTTCGAGGCCAGCGCGGCAGTGGACCCGGAGGCCGAGGTGTTCTGCGCGTCCTACACCAACTTCTACCTGGCCAACGGCGCGGTGATCATGCCGGCCTATGGCATCGCTGCCGACGACGAAGCCGCTGCCGTGCTGGCCCGCGCGTTCCCCGGTCGCGAAGTGGTGCCGGTGCGCATCAACAATCTGGCCCACGGTGGCGGCGGCGTGCACTGCATTACCCAGCAGCAGCCGGCCTGGCCGCTGGGAGGCCTGTGATGAGCAAGCTGACCGTCGCCGTGCTGCAGTTCTCCTGCAGCTGGGACCTGCCGCGTAACCTTGCCGAAGCCGAGCGCCACGTGCGCTCGGCAGCGGCGGCCGGGGCAAGGCTGATCCTCCTGCCCGAGCTGTTCGCCACCCCATACTTCTGCATCGAGCAGGACCACACCCACCTCGCACTGGCCCAGCCCTACGACGACAGCCCGCTGCTGCAGCGCTTCGCCAGCCTGGCGGCGGAGCTGAACGTGGTGCTGCCGATCAGCTGGTTCGAGCGCGCGGGCAATGCCTACTTCAACTCGCTGACCGTGGCCGATGCCGACGGCAGCCTGCTCGGCGTGTACCGCAAGACGCACATCCCCAACGCTATCGGCTACCAGGAGAAGGAGTATTTCAGCCCCGGCGATACCGGTTTCCGCGTCTGGGACACCGCCGTTGGGCGCATTGGCGTGGGCATCTGCTGGGACCAGTGGTTCCCCGAGACCGCCCGCTGCCTGGCACTGCAGGGCGCGGAGATGCTGCTGTTCCCCACCGCCATCGGCTCCGAGCCGGGCGCGGAACAACTGGATTCTCGCGATCACTGGCAGACCGCCCAGCGCGGCCACGCCGCCGCCAACCTGCTGCCGGTGCTGGCCGCCAATCGTATCGGCGAGGAAGTGGCGCCCAGCGATGACGCGCTGCGCATGCGCTTCTACGGCTCGTCGTTCATCACTGACCACAAAGGCGCGCTGCTGGCCGAAGCCGGGCGCAACGAGGCCGCCGTACTGGTGCAGGAGCTGGACCTGGACCTGGCCCGCGAAGAGCGCCTGACCTGGGGCGTGTACCGCGACCGCCGCCCGGAAATGTACGGCCCTCTGCTCGGCCTCGATGGCCGCCACCTGCACCCACGCTGGCAAGGAGTCTGACCATGAACAAGCACCTGCTGATCGGCGCGTTGGGGTTGTCCCTGGCGTGCGTCCTGCAACCGGCCGTGGCGGAGGAAGAAAAGGTCCTGCGCCTGTTCAACTGGGCGGACTACTTCGCCCCCGACACGCTGGCGAATTTCACCAAGGAAACCGGCATCCGCGTCATCTACGACGTGATGGACAGCAGCGAGACGCTGGAAGCCAAGATGATGGCCGGGCACAGCGGCTACGACCTGGTCTTCCCCGGCGACACTGTGGCCGAGCGGTTGATGCGCGCCGGCGCCCTGCAGAAGCTCGATGACAGCAAGCTGACGCAGCTGGCCGATATCGAGCCGGGCCTGCAGACGCTGCAGACCAAGTACCCGTACTCGCGCCACGCGGTGGTGCCCTACACCTGGGGCAGCATCGGCGTGACCTACAACCAGGCGAAGATCGAACAGCGCATGCCCGGCGCACCGGTGAACAGCCTGGACATGCTGTTCAAGCCGGAAGTCGCCAAGCGTTTCGCCGATTGCGGCATCTCCATGATCGACTCGCCGGACGAAGTGCTGGCCGTGGTGCTCAACTACCTCGGCCGCGACCCGCGCAGCGGCAAGCCGCAGGACCTGGCGGACGCCCTGGCGCTGCTCAACGGCATTCGCCCGTACATTCGCAAGTTCCAGTCACAGCCGGTCACCCAACTGGTCAATGGCGACCTGTGCCTGTCGCTGGGCTACAGCGGCGACGTCACCCAGTCGCAACGGGCGGCCGACGAGGCGAAGAAGCCCGAGCGCTTCGAGTACCGCGTCCCGCGCGAAGGTACCTCGGTGTGGATGGACACCATGGCCATTCCCGTCGACGCGCCGCACCCGGAATACGCCTATGCGCTGATCAACTACCTGATGCGCCCGGAAGTGATGGCCGCGATCAGCAACGCCACCGGCTACCCGACCTCCAACGCCAAGGCGCGGCCGATGGTCGAGGCGAGCATGCGCGACAACCCGGACATCTATCTTGATGAGAAGGCCTACGCGCGGCTGTTCCCCGGCAAGGACATCCCCCAGCGCGACATGCGCGCGCGGATGCGTACCTGGACCAGTTTCAAGACCGGCACCGGCGGTTGAGGAGGCGAGGATGATGACACGCAGGAACCTGCTCGGCACCGGCATCACGCTGGCCGCCGGGCTCGGCCTGGGGTTGGGGCGCGTCGCCCTGGCCTCGGGCAAGTGGACCATGCCCGACGAGCACCGCAAGCAGGAACGGGTGTTCGTCGCTTACGCGGCGAGCGCCGACGTCTGGGAAGACCTCGCCCCGGACGTCAACGCCACCGTGGCGCGGCTGGCCCGCGCCATTGCCGAGTTCCAGCCGGTCACGGTGCTGTGCCGGCCTGAACAACAGGCCGAGGCCAAGCGTGCGTGCGGCGGGCAGAATGTCGACTTCCTGCCGGTGCCGGTGGATGACATCTGGGTGCGCGACTACGGCGGTTGCTTCCTTGTCGACGGCACGTCGGGCGGCCTGGCGCTGGCCGACTTCAACTTCAACGGCTGGGGCGGCAAGCAGCACGCCGAGCGCGATCGTGGAGTGTCGGCGGCACTGGCCGAGGACCTGGAGGCCAAGGCCATCGTCAGCGAGCTGTGCGGGGAGGGCGGCGGCATCGAGGTGGATGGCCACGGCACGGCGATCTTCACCGAAAGCTGCTGGGTCAACGACAACCGCAATCCTGGCTGGTCGCGCCCTCGCGTCGAGGCCGAGCTCAAGCGCATGCTGGGGCTGCGCAAGGTGATCTGGCTGCCGGGCATCCGTGGCAAGGACATCACCGATGCGCACGTGGACTTCTATGCGCGCTTCGTCGAGCCGGGCGTGGTCGTGGTCAACCTGGACAACGATCCGCAGTCCTATGACCACGCTGTCACCCGTCGCCACCTGGAGATACTCAAGAACGCTACGGATGCCGATGGCCGCGCGCTGAAACTGCACACGCTGCCGCCGCCGATGAAGCCCAAGCCCAGCGCCTACAACCGCGACAACCCGGATTTCGCGGCCGGTTACATCAACTACCTGCCGGTGAACGGCGGGGTAATTGCGCCGAAGTTTGGCGATGCGGCGGCGGATGAGCATTGCCATGCCTTGCTCAGCGAGCTGTACCCGGACCGCGAGATCGTGCAGTTGAACATCGACCCGATTGCCGCCGGTGGTGGTGGCATCCACTGCGTGACGTTGCAGATGCCGGCGGTGTAGAGCGGTTACACAGGCGGGCTCCTTGTAGGAGCGAGCTTGCTCGCGAACAGCCCCCGGGGCATGGATGCCAGACGGGTTCGCGAGCAAGAACTGGGCGTCCCCCTCGTTCCTACAAGCCCGTTATCGCTGGATGTGCCACGGGGGTCGGTGAATTCGTTTTCGGCGAATAACCCGTTCCGGGTTATTCGCCCTACGGTGAGGTGAGCTTCGTAGGATGGGTCGAGAGTCGTTGCGCGATCAGCGCTCGGCGAAAGCCTCGTTCAGCAAAGCTGGCAGGGCCGTGCCAGCCGCGCTGGCGAGGGCGAAGTCGCGCTCCCCGTGCAGCGGGCCCGGTGCGGGGTTGATGTGCAGGACAGTGGCCCCAGCGCGCCAGGCGATCTGCGGGACTTCGGCCGCCGGGTAGACCACGCCGGAGGTGCCCACGGAGATCAGCAGGTCGCAGTCTTCGGCGGCCTGGAAGGCGTGGTTGAGGGCATTCATCGGCAGGCCTTCGCCGAACCACACCACGCCAGGGCGCAGCGGGCCGCCGCAATGGGCGCAGGCCGGCGGCGGTACGCGGCGCCCTGCCTCAGGCTCATCCGGAACCGGCAGCGCTGCGTCGGGTTCGCGCTGGCAGTCGAAACAGCGCGGGCGCTCCAGTTGGCCGTGCAGGTGGGTGACGTCCTGGCTGCCGGCGCGTTCGTGGAGATCGTCGACGTTCTGGGTGATCAGCGTGAGCTTCGGCACCTTGCCCGCCAGCGCTGCGATGGCCAGGTGAGCGGGATTGGGCTGCGCGCGATGGACGACACTGCGTCGCCATTCATACCAGCCCCAGACCAGCGGCGGGTCGGCACGGAAGGCCTGGGCGGTGGCCAGGGATGCGGCGTCGAAACGCTGCCACAGCCCGCTGAGGCGGTCGCGGAAGGTGGGGACACCACTCTCGGCGGAAACACCAGCACCGGTGAATACCACCACGTGATGGGCTTTGCGCAGGGCGTCGAGCAGGGCGGGTTCGAATATCACGGTGCGGTTCCCGGCAGCGTGGGGGCATTTTCCAGGCGATTGCGGCCGGCCGCCTTGGCGCGGTACAGCGCGCGGTCGGCGGCCTCGATGAGCGTGGCGGCGGAGTTGTCGCTGCCGCCGGGCAGCGTGGCAATGCCGATGCTCGCGGTGATGCGGCCCAGCGGACTGCCCGCGTGAGTGAGATTGGCCTGCTGCAGGCGCTTCATGAACTGTTCGGCGACGGCAAGGGCACCGTCCGCTGCCGTATTGGGCAGGATCACCGCCAGTTCCTCGCCGCCGTAGCGTGCGGCGAGGTCGCCGGGGCGGCGCACGCTGTCGGCGAGGATGCGGCCGATGCGGCGCAGGCAGTCATCGCCGGCGGGGTGACCGTAGGTATCGTTGAAGCGCTTGAAGTGGTCGACGTCGATCAGCAGCAGCCCCAGCGGCGTGCGCTCGCGGTGTGCGCGGCGCAGCTCGGCGATCAGGTGGTCGTCGAAACTGCGGCGGTTCTCCAGGCCGGTGAGGGGGTCGCGGGAGGCGAGGACCTCCAGTTGGCGGTTGGCCTTGATCAGGTCCTCGCGGGCGTCGCGCAGCAGGCGTTCAGTGCCGATGCGGCGCTGGATGGCGAGGATCAGCAGGCTGCCGATCACCACGATGACCATCAGCAGGCCGAAGGCGATGGCGACCGTGCGCAGGGCGTCGGCGCGCCAGGCGGCCAGGGCTTCGTCCTTGCCCAGGGCGACCGAGGTCACCAGCGGATAGCGTTCGTTCTTGCGGAAGGCGTAGATGCGCTCTATGCCGTCCAGCGAGGAGGCGAAGGTCGCGCTGCCGACCGTGGCTTCCTCCAGGTACTGGGTGAAGATCGGCGAGCGCGAGAGCACGCGGCCCATGTCGCTCTCGCGGAAGGGATAGCGCACCAGCACCTGGCCGCTGCTGGTGGCAACGCCGATGGCGCCGGTCTTGCCGATATCGATCTTGCCGAACAGGCGCAGGAAGTCCTGCACGCCGAGCGCCGCCACTATCACCCCGGCAAAGTTGCCCTGGGCGTCGTTGTAGCGGCGGCTGACGGTGATCACCCAGACGCCGGTGGAGCGACTGTGGATCGGCCCGTCGATGTAGGCGTCCAGTGAAGGGTTGTCGCGATGGTGGATGAAGTACGCGCGGTCGGCGCTGTTGGAGCCGGGCGGGAAGGGGCCGGTAGAGGTCATCAGCCAGTTGCCCTGGGCGTCGTAGATGCCGACGCCATTGAGCTGCACGAGCAGGTGCTGCTGCCGTTGTACCAGTTCATTGAGACGTTGCAGCTGCGGAGCAGCGAGGCCTTCGTGCTCCAGGCGTTCGGCGATTCCGAGCAGCAGCATGGAGCTCTGCGTGACGATGCCCTCGACGTAGGTGTCCAGCGCCTGGGTGAGGTTGAGGTTGTGCGTGGTGGTTTCCGCCAGTGTGCGCTCGCGGGCCGACCACAGCTCCCAGATCGTTGCGATGGCGACGGTCAGGCTGATGATCGACAGCAGGAGGACGGCAAGGCGGATGTCGCGTTTCACACTGGCCTCGTTGGGGCGTTCCCTGTGGCGGTCGTCACGCAGGGCGGGCATCGCCCGGCGAGTCCAGGGAGATGCCGGCAGCACGTGCCGGGTTGGCTATGGTGGTCAGACGCCTGGCATGCCGCTGAGTTGCACACGGTTGCGACCTTTCTGCTTGGCGATGTACAGGTGGCGGTCGCAGCGGGCGAGCAACTCGCGCGGTTCATGCAGGCCGCCCTCGTTGGCCATTGCTGCGCCGAGGCTGATGGTCAGCTGGCGCAGGCTGTCAGGCCGGTGCAGGTGCTCGATGCCCTGGCTCGCCACCTGCTCGCGTAGTCGCTCGGCGACGCAGCGCAGGTCTTCGGCGTTGGTCGCCTCCAGCAGGATGGCGAATTCCTCACCGCCATAACGATAGACGTTGGCCCGCCCGCCGCGCAGGGTGCCGACCAGGTTCTCGGCCACCTGGCACAGGCAGCGGTCGCCGGCCTGGTGCCCGTAATGGTCGTTGTACGGCTTGAAGTAGTCGATGTCCGCCATCAGCAGGGCGAAGGGCCGGCCGTGGGCGCGCATGCCGTGCCAGCTTTCGTTGAGCTGCAGGTCCAGGGCCCGGCGGTTGCCCACGCCGGTGAGGCCATCGGTGGTGGCCAGTTCCTGCAGGCGCAGGTTGAGCGAAGCCAGTTCCGCGCGCTGGCGGCGCTCCTCGAGGTCGGCGAGAAAGGCCTGGCGCACGCCCTTGATGTTGGTCCAGCTGATGAACAGGCTGAACAGGGCGATGGGCAGGTAGACCAGGGTGAAGATCAGCAGCGGCTTGACCGCGCCATCATGAATCAGCCAGACGTTGTAGAGAATGATCGCCGAGATGATCGCCGAGACCAGTGCGATGCCTTTGAACGAATAACGCACGCCCAGGTTGCCCAGCAGGATGAACACCACCGAGGCATAGAGGAAGAAGGGCACGTCCGGCGAGGCGCTGCGCTTGAGCAGCTCGAACCAGGCGATGGTGGAGACGATGTCGTGCAACGGCATCAGCATGTCCATCACCAGCACGCTGCGGCTGAAGCGGAACACCAGGAAGATGTTGAGCAGGCCGATCAGGCTCAGACCGCTGCGCAGGAGCAGGGACTCCTTGGCCATGTCCGGGATCAGCAGCGCGTCGGCCAGCACGTAGGAATCGTAGGCGGCCATGGCGATGAAGTTGATCGCCAGCAGGAAGCGCCGGTAATGCTGGATCACGTATGCCTTGTAGGCATCCTGCAGGCGCGGCGGAATTCTCCCCTGGGACTGCCGGGGAGGAACGGCGGGAAACTCGGGTGCGGTCATCGAGAGTGGGAGCCTGTGTCTGCCATCCAGGGCGAATGCTGGCTAAGGGCTAGAGTAGGGGGCGGCGTCATTGCCGTCCAGCAGGGCGATGCATAGGGTGTACCAAATCTTCGCTCGCCGAGGATTGGCTCTGTTGCCAGGGCCTGCAATGGATCTTTATAGGGTGCCAATACGGCGGCATGATGACCATCACCACCTGCAGTCGAGGTCTTTCATGTACGTACCTGCGCATTTCGAGGAAACCCGGGCGGACGAGTTGCACCGGCTGATCCGCGAGTATCCCCTGGGCATCCTGGTCACCGGCCATGACGGCCTGCTGGATGCCAATCACCTGCCATTCGAATTGGAGCTCTCCGCCGAGCGGCCGCTGCTGCGCGCCCACGTCGCGCGCAACAACCCGGTGTGGCAGGAGTCCGACGGCGAGGACGTGCTGGTGATCTTCCGTGGCGAGCACGCCTATGTGTCGCCCAACTGGTACCCGAGCAAGCACGAGGCGCACCGCCAGGTGCCGACCTGGAACTACCAGGTGGTGCACGTGCGCGGTCGCCTGAAAGTGATGGACGAGGAGCGCTTCGTGCGCGGTGTGGTCGGCCGCCTGACCCGCACCCACGAGGCCAGCGAAGCGAAGCCTTGGAAGATGAGCGACTCCACGCCGGAATTCATCAGCGGCATGCTGGCCAACATCGTCGGCATCGAAGTGGAAATCAGCGAGATCGTCGGCAAGTCCAAGCTCAGCCAGAACAAGGATGACCGGGATCGGTTGGGGGCGGCTGAAGCGCTCGGCCAGCGCGGAAACACCGCGCTGGCCGGGGCCATGGTCAGCTCGAAGGACGTGAAGCGATAACCAGGATTCCAGGCCGGTTGCTGGAGCGAGCTTGCTCGCGAACCGCCCTCGCAGCGCAACTGCCGGGGAATCCGTTCGCGAGCAGGCTCGCTCCTGCAGGAAGACCCCGAACGTTGGCGCGGGTCAGAACCCGCCGAGCAGGTCGTGCGAATCCAGCAGGCGCCAGGCGATTTCCGGGTTCTTCTCCAGGCCCCGGCGAATCGCGGCGGGGATGGCCTGGCGAGTCTTGCGGCAGAGGCCGGGCTGGGTCTCGAAACCGAATTCGATGCCGCGCATGGTGCGCACTTCATTGAAGCCAGGGGCAATGTGCAGGCGGATGCCGAGCTGCTCGTAGAGCTTCTGTTGCAGACGCTCCAGGTCGGCCAGGTCCTTGAGATTTTCCAGGCGCTCCAGCAGGCGCTGCTCTTCATGCCGGGTCAGCAGGAGAATGCGCAGGTCGGCGCCGGGATCAGCCAGCAGCCGTTCCCGGTCGCAGTCACAGGCACCGGGTGGGCATTGCTGGCGGAGTGGGGGAGTGGTGGGCATGCTCCCGATCATAGCGGGGGATCGGGGAATTGCGCAGGGGGGTAACTGTAGGAGCGAGCTTGCTCGCGAACCCTGCTCTCGCGGCGGAGCTTGTTCGCGAGCAAGCTCGCTCCTACAAAAAGCGGCTCAGTGCGCCGGCTTGCGTATGGTCTTGAGCAGGTCTTCCGGGCTGATCTGCCCGACGATGGTGTTCACGCCTTCGCTGCCCGGCTGCGGCAGGCCGAGGATGTGGCCCTTGATCTTGCCGATCACGTGCATCTCGCACGGCTTGCAGTCGAACTTCAGGGTCAGCACCTCGTCGCCGTGGATCAGTTGCATTGGCTGCACCTTGGTGCGTACGCCGGTGACGCCCTTGGCCTGTTTCGGGCACAGGTTGAAGGAGAAGCGCAGGCAGTGCTTGGTGATCATCACCGGTACTTCGCCGGTTTCCTCGTGGGCTTCGTACGCGGCATCGATCAGTTGCACACCGTGGCGGTGGTAAAACGCGCGGGCCTTCTCGTTGTACACGTTGTACAGGAACGACAGATGCGACTCCGGGTACACCGGCGGCGGGGTGGTCTCGGCCTTGCGGCCGCCACGCGGGTGGGCCTGCACGCGGGCTTCGGTCAGCGCCTCGATGGCCTCGCGGCGCAGCGACTTGAGCTGGGAGTTGGGGATGAAGAACGCCTGCGGGGCGTCCAGCTCGATGGCGTCGGCGTGGTACTGGGTGGTGCCCAGCTGGCCGAGCAGGTCGTGCAACTGGTCCAGCGCCTGTTCGGGCTTGTTGGCGACACCGAACGGGCCGTCCAGGGCGACGCTGGCACTGACGCCTTCTTCGCTGGTGGCGGTCAGTTCCAGGCGCTCTTCACGCAGCTTGGCGACCCACGACAGGCCGACACGGCGCTCGGCGGACGTCTTCTGCAGCGCCTGCTGCCAGTTGTGGTCGAGGTTGCGCGACAGCGGGTGGTTCGGGCGCAGGCGGTAGAGGCCTTCCGGCATCTCGTTGGGCTCGACGCGGTAGCGGTAGCGCTTCTCGCCGTCTTCCTCGAACTCGCCCTTCGGCTCGGCAATGTTGGCGCGGAAACCGACTACTTCGCGCTTGACCAGCACGTTGAGGCCGTCGCCGTTGGACAGCGGGTCCTTGGTCACCACCAGCATGTCGCGCTTGCCGACCTTTTCCACGGTGCCCACCGGCAGGCCGGTGAAGGTCGGCGAGTCGAAGGCGCCGATGTCGATCTTGCGGTCGCTGACGAAGTAGTCGGTGCTGCCGCGGTGGAAGGTCTTGTCCGGGTCCGGCACGAAGAAGTGGTCGGTGCGGCCGCTGGAGGCGCGGGCAAGGTCCGGGCGCTCGGCGAGGATGCCGTCCAGGCGCTGGCGGTAATAGGCAGTGATGTTCTTCACGTAGCCCATGTCCTTGTAGCGCCCTTCGATCTTGAAGGAGCGCACGCCGGCGTCCACCAGGGCGCTGAGGTTGGCGCTCTGGTTGTTGTCCTTCATCGACAGCAGGTGCTTCTCGAAGGCCACCACGCGGCCCTGGTCATCCTTCAGGGTGTAGGGCAGGCGGCAGGCCTGGGAGCAGTCGCCACGGTTGGCGCTGCGGCCGGTCTGGGCGTGAGAAATGTTGCACTGGCCGGAGAAGGCCACGCAGAGCGCGCCGTGGATGAAGAACTCGATGGCCGCGTCGGTCTCGTCGGCGATGGCGCGGATTTCCTGCAGGTTCAGCTCGCGGGCCAATACCAGCTGGGAGAAGCCGGCCTGGTCGAGGAACTTCGCCCGGCCCAGGGTGCGGATGTCGGTCTGGGTGCTGGCGTGCAGCTCGATCGGCGGGATGTCCAGTTCCATGATGCCCAGGTCCTGCACGATCAGCGCGTCGACACCTGCGTCGTAGAGCTGGTGGATCAGCGCGCGCGCCGGCTCCAGCTCGTTGTCGTGGAGGATGGTATTGATCGTGGTGAACACCCGCGCGTGGTAGCGATGGGCGAACTCCACCAACTGGGCGATATCGCTCACCTCGTTGCAGGCATTGTGCCGCGCGCCGAAGCTCGGGCCGCCGATGTAGACGGCGTCGGCGCCATGCAGGATGGCCTCGCGGGCGATATGCACATCGCGGGCAGGGCTGAGCAGTTCCAGATGGTGTTTGGGCAAGGACATGGTTTCTTCTTTATCAGGCGTGCTTATCAGGTATGGAACGGGCAATCGCGCATTGTACCGGTCAATCGTCGCGCCGGCATCCGTGGCGTGCCGGACGGTGCGCAGGGGTACGCCTGTAAAGAACAGGGCGGCTGTTACCAGCCGCCCCGGGTGGCTCAGTATTCGAACCGGTAGCCGACGTTGGCGTGGTTCTGGTCGAAGTTGTCGCCGTCGCGGTAACCCACTTCCATGAACAGGCTGTGGCCGTCGGTAAGGCGCGTGGAGACGCCCACGGCCGCCTCGCGCCAGCCGCCACTGAAGTCCGAACTCTGCTTGGGCGTGCCGTTGATCCGGTAGCCGATGTCGTCGGCCATCAGCTCGCGAACGTAACCGCCCTTCAGGTACACCTCGGACTTGTGTTTAGCGTTGCTCAGCTCGTAGCCGACGATGCCGCCGGCGCGGGCCAGCAGTGAGTCGTAGTCGTCGTAGTGGATCTTCAGGCCGTTGCTGGCGCGCGAGGAGAAGCCGCCCTGGTCGGTGTAGACCAGTTGCGCCTGGGGCTCGACGAACCACTGGCTGTCCTTCTCGCGGTGCAGGGTGAAGCGTTTGCCGGCTTCCACCGAGGCGGAGTAGCCGTTGCTGCTGCCGGAGCTCTTCACGCGGTTGCCCTGGGTATCGTTGACGCTGAAGTTGTTCTTCAGGTGAGCGGCCTTGAGCACGGCGTCGATGTAGAAGCCGTTCTCGTGCAGCCAGGTGCCGTAGATGCCGACGTGGGTGTTGCGCGCGCCGCCACTGCCTTCGTCGAAGCTCTGGTCGGCCTCGGTGTGGCCGAGCATGGCACCGACGAACAGGTCACCACTGCTGACCGGCACACGCCGGTCGACGCCGAGCTGGATACCCTGGTAGCTCAGGCGGTAACCGTCGAAGTTGCTGCCGGCGAAGGAGTGCAGGCGGCCGCCGTTGGTGCGCAGCCAGACGTTGCCGTCGGTGTCGCGTTCGGTGTAGCGCAGCTCACCCATGCGTTGCAGCAGGGTCTGCATATCCAGGTAGGACAGCAGGTAGTTGGTGTGCACCTGGGCGTGGAAGGCGCGGGTAGTCGAGGTGCCGGGGCCCGGGGCCGGGCCGGGCGGCGTCGGCGCTACAGGGTCGCCGGGTTCGACCGGGCCAGGCGGCGTGGGGTCGACAGGCGGTGTCGGGTCTACTGGCGGTATGGGGTCAACGGGAGGCTTCGGGTCAACCGGAGGCTCTGGATCGACCGGGTCGGTCGGGCCCGGATCAACCGGCGGCGCGGTATAGCCATACAGTTCCCAGTTATCGTCCTCGTTCTTGCGCAGGGCATAGGTGTTGCCGCCCAGCTCCACCAGCGCGCCTTCGTAGAGGCCGAACTGGCCGCTGCCGCCGTTGGTTTCGATGATCTCGATGCGCTCGTTACCCAGGGTGCTCTGCGAGCCGTCGTTGGCCACCAGGACCGAATGGCTGCCGGTGCTGCCGTCGGTACCCGTGATGGTCAGCTTGTCGGTCAGCTGGTTGACGATGTCGGTGTAGAAGTGGAAGGCCCCGGCGCCGCTCAGCGAGCCCAGCTGCAGGCTGCCGTAATGCTCCGGCTGGTTGGCGGCAAAGCCGTTCTGCCAGGACTCGCGGCTGTTGAGGTAGACCTGCGAGTCGTCCTGCAGGTCCAGCGCCGTGAGGTTCGAGGTGGCGTAGTGGTTGGCCTCGCTGCTGTTCTTGTCCAGCAGGAACCAGCGCGAGCCCTTGAGGTTGAGCGTGGCGCTACTGACGCTGCCATCGCCGGCAACGGTGCTGTCGGTCACCGCGCGGCCCACCAGTTCGCTGTTCTCGGCGTTGAGCGTGAAGCTGCTGGCGAACACGCCATCGGCGCTGTTCTGGCTGGCGTTGACGTTGAGCAGGCTGCGCCCGTCCTGGGCGGTGGCGCTGCTGTTGGCGAGGTTCAGGGTGGCGTCCTTCACCGCATCGGCGACATTCATGATGCCGCTGTTCTGCCCGTCACTGGTGCGCCCGGCAAGGCCGCCGACTTCGATCAGCCCGGCGGTGCCGGTGGCGCCGTCGAGGTGTGTCATATCGGTGTCGGTCAGGTCGATCACCTGGCCGCCTTCGAGGCGGTCGCCGTTGCTGGCGAGGCTGTAGCCATTGGCGAAGGAGTAGCGGATCGCGCTGGCGGCGGAGGTGATGCTGTTGCGCACGCCAGCCACCAGCGGTGTGAGCGTGATCTTCGCGCCGTCACCCATCACCCGCAGGCCGGCGGAGTCCCTGCCTTCGGTGGTGATATCGGTCTTGCCGTACACCGTGACTTCGGAGTTGCCGTACTGCGCGCCGGCGTGGCCGCTGTCGACGGGGGCGCTGGCACTGCCGCCGCCCAGCGAGCCTGCGGCCAGACCATGGGATTGCCCGGTGCCGGTGGTATGGATCACCGTCTGGAAGTCCTGATGCTTCTCGCTGTTGATGGTCACCTGAGAGTTGCCGGTGGCCCAGGCGCCGATTTCGTTGAGGCCGCCGGTCTTGATCCGCAGGTGGCCGCCGTCATAGCCGGTGGCGGTGACGTTCGAATGGTTGAGGGCAAACAGCGCATTGGCGCCCGGGCGGCTGGTGGTCTGGTTGAAGTCGCCACCCATGAAGGTGATGGACGAGTTCTTGGTGGCGTACAGGCCCACGCCGTTGCTCAGGTAGGAGGTACCGTTCATGTCCACCAGGTCGAGGGTCACGGTGCCGCCATTGTTGGCTTCCACCGAGCGCTGGCTGGACTTGTTGGTGACCGTCAGCACATAGGGCGTGCCGTCTTTCGAGGTCATGTCGATGGTCCCGCCATTGGCGGCGAACAGGCCCTTGCCGCCGGCGATGGTCAGGTTGGCGTTGCCGTTGAGCTCGGCGCTGGAAGTGGCGCCGTCCACATACATGGCGCTTTTCGGGCTGCTGTAACCCGAACTGGTCGAAGTGGCGGTGAGGTTGCCGTTGAGCACGAAACGTCCGCCGCCGGTGACGGCGATGCCGTTGTAGACATACTTGCTGTTGGAGTTGGTGTTGCTGCCGTAGTTGTAGGTGATGTCACCGTTGACGGTGACCTGGCTGTTGGCGCCCTTGATATCCAGGGTATTGCCGTCGACCTTGCCGCTGACGCCGGTCAGCACCAGGGGTGAGCCGCCGGGGCCGGTCATGGTGATGACAGCACCGTTGCTCACGGCAAAGGTCTTGATGGTGCCGACCTGGGTGAAGTCTTCGTATTGGCCGCTCTGGTTGGCGGTGTAGCGTTGATCGGTTTCGGTGACGCTGTTGGCCGCCGTTGCGGTGGCCACGGCCAGCGGGCTGGCCAGCAGAAGCATCAATGGGGTGTTCTTCATCACGGTTTCCTACCGCCTCTCGGCGGGATGGGTGAAGAGAACCCGGTTGCGCAGTTTCCGTGTGCCGCACCAGGGATTGCCTGGCGTGAAGGGGTGGGGCGGTGGGTTTCAGTGGTGGTGTCCTGGCACTGTGAGTCACTCACGGGAGTTGGTAGCGGCGGCGATTGTTCACTACAGCGCCCGACAACACCCTTGAGCTATGTCAGAAGGTTTTCGAATCCGCCATGGGTATTGAGAAACGTCATGACCAGGCCAGATTGCGCCTGACCTGAATCAGTACGCACCGGCCCTGGAACTGCGCAATTCAGCCGTGCAGGGGGCAGGGCAATGCCCTTGCAAAACTGCAAAGCGACCCTGCAACCCTGTCTATTCCGCGCATTGCGGGCATGAATCAAGATTCGTTCGTCCTTTCGGAACACCTCCCCCACTTTCAAGGAACCGAATCATGAACGCCAAGCAATCCCTGCTCGCCGCCTCTCTCGCCCTGGCCATCGGCAACGTCTTCGCTGCCGGCAACCCGACTGTCGAACACAACACCCAGGCCTTCCTCGAAGCCCTGGAGGCCGGCAAGGGCCAGCCGCTGGAAACCCTGTCGCCCAAGGATGCCCGTGCCGTGCTGACCGGCGCCCAGGCCTCGGTGAAGGTCGACCTCTCCGGCACCCAGGTCAGCGAGAAGACCATCCAGACCGACGTTGGCCCGGTGAAGCTGACCATCGTCCGCCCGGCTGGAGTTAAGGGCACGTTGCCCGCGTTCATGTACTTCCACGGCGGTGGCTGGGTGCTCGGTGACTACCCGACCCACGCCCGCCTGATCCGCGACCTGGTGGTGAACTCCGGCGCGGTGGCGGTCTATGTCGACTACACCCCGTCCCCCGAGGCGCATTACCCGGTGGCGATCAACCAGGCTTACGCCGCGACGAAGTGGGTCGCCGAGCACGGCAAGGAGATCAACGTCGACGGCAAGCGCCTGGCCGTGGCCGGCAACAGCGTCGGCGGCAACATGGCCGCGGTGGTTGCCCTGATGGCCAAGGACAAGGGCACGCCCAAGCTGCGCTTCCAGGCGCTGCTGTGGCCGGTGACCGATGCCAGCTTCGAGACCGGCTCGTACAACCAGTTCGCCCAGGGGCACTTCCTCACCAAGCCGATGATGCAATGGTTCTGGGACAGCTACACCACCGACCCGAAACAGCGCGCCGAGATCTACGCTTCCCCGTTGCGGGCCAGTAACGACCAGCTCAAGGGCCTGCCGCCGACGCTGATCCAGACTGCCGAGTCCGACGTGCTGCGCGACGAAGGCGAAGCCTACGGTCGCAAGCTGGATGCCGCCGGTGTGGCTGTCACTTCTGTGCGCTACAACGGAATGATCCACGACTACGGTCTGCTCAACGTCGTCAACCAGGTTCCGGCGGTACAGGCCGCCATGCGCCAGGCCGGTGAAGAGCTGAAGGTTCATCTGAAGTAAGCCGTCTGTCGAACCAGCCGCTTGCCTCCCTCGCCACCAGGCGGGGGAAGCCACTTCTCTGGAGGGAACCCACATGAACCAGACCACTCAGCAAGAATCCGTCACCCTGATCATCCGTCACCGCGCCCGCCCCGACAGCGTCGCCGCCTACGAAACCATCCTGCGCGAGCTGACCCGCGCTGCCAGCGAGTTCCCCGGCCACCTGGGCGTGGACGTGATGCGCCAGGGCGACCACTTCACCTCGGTCCTGCGCTTCGCCAGCGCCGATGAACTGCAGGCCTGGCTCGACTCGCCGCAGCGCCGCGAGCTGATCGAGCGTGCCGACCCGCACCTGATCGACGGCGAGCAGAAGGAACTGCACCGCGCCCACGAGTTCTGGTTCACCGCCCCGGACAACCCGCAGAAGCAGCCGCCGCGCTGGAAACAGGCGGCTGTCTCCTATCTGGTAATCCTGCCGCTGGTGATGCTGGTGCCGCAGCTCTGGCGCCCGCTGTTCACGCAAATCCCGCTGCTGGGTGGCTTCGTGCCGGCCAACATGCTCATCGTCGCGACCATCGTCCTGCTGGTGGTCTACGTTTTCATGCCACGGGCCACGCGCCTGTTCTCCGCCTGGCTCAACGCCCGCTGATCGAAAGAGGAACATAGCCATGTACGCCGATCTGATCCTGACCAACGGCCGCTTCCACACCGTCGACCGCGAGAAACCCGAGGCTACCGCCGTGGCCATCGCTGACGGCAAATTCATCGCCGTGGGCACCGAGGCGGAGGCCATGGCCTTGCGCGCCGGGGCCACCCGCGTCATCGACCTCAAGGGACGCACCGCGATCCCTGGCCTCAACGACTCGCACCTGCACCTGATCCGCGGCGGGCTGAACTACAACCTCGAACTGCGCTGGGAAGGCGTGCCGTCCCTGGCCGACGCCCTGCGCATGCTCAAGGAGCAGGCCCTGCGCACGCCGTCGCCGCAGTGGGTGCGCGTGGTGGGTGGCTGGAACGAATTCCAGTTCGCCGAGAAGCGCATGCCGACCATCGAAGAGCTGAACCAGGCGGCGCCGGACACCCCGGTCTTCGTCCTGCACCTGTACGACCGCGCGTTGCTCAACCGCGCCGCGCTGCGCGTCGTCGGCTACACCAAGGACACCCCGAACCCGCCCGGCGGCGAGATCGTCCGCGACAGCAAGGGTGAGCCCACCGGCATGCTGGTGGCCCGGCCGAACGCGATGATCCTCTACGCAACCCTGGCGAAGGGGCCGAAGCTGCCCTTCGAGTACCAGGTCAACTCTACCCGCCAGTTCATGCGCGAGCTGAACCGCCTGGGCGTGACCAGCGCCATCGATGCCGGCGGCGGCTTCCAGAATTACCCGGACGACTACCAGGTGATCGAGCAACTGGAAAAAGAAAACCAGCTCACCGTGCGCATCGCCTACAACCTGTTCACCCAGAAACCCAAGGAAGAGCTGGCCGATTTCAAGAACTGGACCAGCAGCGTGAAGTACGGGCAGGGCAGCGACTTCCTGCGGCACAACGGTGCCGGTGAGATGCTGGTGTTCTCCGCCGCCGACTTCGAGGACTTCCTCGAACCGCGCCCGGACCTGCCCGGCAGCATGGAAGCCGAACTGGAGCCGGTGGTGCGCCACCTCGTCGAACAGCGCTGGCCGTTCCGCCTGCACGCCACGTACGACGAATCCATCTCGCGGATGCTCGACGTGTTCGAGAAGGTCAACCTGGACATTCCGTTCAACGGCCTGCACTGGTTCTTCGACCATTGCGAGACCATCTCGCCGAAGAACATCGAGCGGGTGAGGGCGCTGGGCGGCGGCATCGCCATCCAGGACCGCATGGCCTTCCAGGGCGAATACTTTGTCGACCGCTACGGCAAGCAGGCCGCCGAGGCGACCCCGCCGATCAAGCGCATGCTGGCCGAAGGCGTCCCCGTCGGCGCCGGTACCGATGCCACCCGTGTGTCCAGCTACAACCCCTGGACCTCGCTGTACTGGATGGTCAGCGGCAAGACCGTCGGCGGCATGGAGCTGTACCCCGAGGGCCTCTCCCGTGCCACCGCGCTGCAGCTGTACACCCACGGCAGCGCCTGGTTCTCCAACGAACAGGGCAAGAAAGGGATGATCAAGGTCGGACAGATGGCCGATGTGGCCGTGCTTTCGGCGGACTACTTCAACGTGCCGGAGGAAGAAATCAAGGCCATCGAATCGGTGCTGACCGTGGTGGACGGCCGCGTGGTGTTCGGCAGCGGCGACTTCGAGCGCCAGGCGCCAACAGCCATTCCTGTACTGCCGGACTGGTCTCCCGTGGCCAAGGTCCCCGGCCACTGGCGTCCGCAGGGCCCGCTGCAGCAGGCCGTGCACCAGTGCGCCGGCTCCTGCGGCGTGCATGGCCACAGCCACGAGCGCGCCCGGCAGTCGAGCGTGCCGGTGAGTGACTTCCAGGGCTTCTGGGGTGCCTTCGGCTGTTCGTGCTTCGCGTTCTGACGCTGGCGCTGCGGCCTCAATGGTTTAAGCCCTTCTGTAGGAGCGAGCTTGCTCGCGAACCCGCTTCACGCCGGATTGAACGGGTGTTGGCTGGTTCGCGAGCAAGCTCGCTCCTACAAGGTGCCTCGGTGCGCTCCTTGCTCGTGAATCACGGAGCGCGCCTAAACCTTGTTTCTTCCGCTAGAACCCCACCAACTGCCCCACGGCCTGCGCCTGCGGATCATCGCTGCGGCTCACCAGCGCGTAGTTGTAGCCACCCTGGCTCCAGTAACGTGCCAGCAGGTCCCCATCCGTGCGCTGCCCCTGGGGCAACATCTCATGGCGCGGGCCCGGCGGACGGATGAAGAAGGTCAGCCGGCGGCCCTGGCCATCTTCGTAGATCACCAGCGCTGCCGCCCCCTGTTCCGTCGCCAGCAGACGCGCCCCGACTGTCTTCAAGCCAACCTGCTCCAGCGCCGGTGGCGGCACCGCGTTCTTCAGGTAACGCGCCAGCCAGCCGTTCAGGTCGCCGCCATCGCGCAGGTCGAGCCCGCTCTGGCTGGCATCGGCGAACAACCGGTAAGCCTGCACGGCGTCCTGCATCGGCACCATGCCGCGCATCATCGCGTCGCCGCGCATCTGCCAGCCGCCCATGCCGCCGACGCCCAGCGCCACCAGCAGCGCCGCTGCCGTGGCCAGCCGGGTTCGACGGCGTTGCTGGAGCTGACGGCGAATCCGCACCGGGTCCAGTTGTTCGGGAATTGCACTACGCGCCTGCCCGGCAAAGGCCGCGCGCAGTTGCTGTGCATCCTGTCGCCAGCCTTCCACGCGACGGGCGTCGTCCGGGTGGGTGGCGAGCCAGGCTTCCACCCACTGGCGGCGCGCCGGGTCGAGCTGGTCGTCGATGTAGGCGTGCAGATCATGCTCATCGGGAATGCGTTCGTTCATTTCAGTACCCGCAGAGAAGGAGTCGCCGCCTGTCCTTCGCTCAGCGCGCGCAGCGCCGTGCGGGCGCGCGACAGGCGGGACATGACGGTGCCCATGGGAATATCCAGTGCCTCGGCTACCTCGCGGTAGCTCAGGCCTTCGACGCTGACCAGCGTCAGCAGCGCGCGCTGCTCGGCGGGTAGGCGCTCAAAGGCCTCCAGGGTCGAGCGTGCGCTGACGATGTCCTCGGGCGATGCGCTGACCGCGCTGTCCGCGCCGAACAGGCTGAGCAGGCGCGCGTAGCGCTTCGCGCGGCGCTGTCCGTCGATGAAGTGCCGGTAGAGGATCGAGAACAGCCAGGCGCGCAGGTCGCCGTCATCGCGGCGGCCGGTCCAGGCCGACAGCGCCTTCTCCAGCGTGGCCTGCACCAGGTCGTCGGCGCTGCTCGGGCTGCGGGTCAGCGACAGGGCGAAGCGCCGCAGCCGGGGCAGCAGTTCGCGCAGTGAATGGTCGTCCAGTGAATGCATCGGGGCGCCGGGGAGTGGGTGGGTTCGAGCGAGAAAGACGACTGCGGCGGCAATCTATTCCCTGCCTGCGAAAAAATAATTCTTTGGCAGTGATCGGGAATAACCCGGCGCACGGTGCGTCGTACCGGCTCAACGCATTCAGCCTAAGCCTGAGGAGCTGGAAATGACAGAAACACCCACACCCAACGTGCCCCTGCGCCTGGCCGCCATCGGCGCCGTGGTACTCGGCGTGGCCGCCGTCTTCGCCTACGTCGCCGGCTGGCTCGACCCGCAGCGCCTCACCCCGGACAAGGTCATCAACACCCTGGAGCACAACGGCGGCGTCTATCCCGGCTATCGGCGCAACCACGCCAAGGGCCTGTGCGTGATCGGCCACTTCGACAGCAACGGCGGGCTGGCCGATCTGTCCCGTGCCAGCCTGTTCTCGGTCGGCCGCGTGCCGGTGGTGGGGCGCCTGGCCATTCCCGGCGGCAACCCCAAGGCCAGCGACGGTGCGGCCCCGATCCGCAGCCTGGCGCTGCGCTTCCTGCCCAAGGATGGCCAGGAATGGCGGACCGGCATGAACGCCATGCCGGTCTTCGTCGTCCGCGACGTCGCCAGCTTCTTTGCCCTGCAGCAGGCCACCGCACCGCAACCGGGCACCGGCAAGCCCGACCCGGCCAAGGCCGGCGCCTTCTTCAAGGCGCACCCCGAGACCGGGCCCTTCCTGCAATGGGTGAAATCCTCCACGCCATCCTCCAGCTACGCCAACAGCGCCTACTACGGTCTCAACGCCTTTTACCTGGTGAACAAGGACGGCAAGGAGCAGCCCGTGCGCTGGTCCGTGCAGCCTGAAGCGCCGGTCGAGCCGCTGGCCGCCGACAAGCGCGGCGACGCCGACTTCCTCGCCGACGAACTGGCCCAGCGCATTGCCGCCGGCCCGTTGCGCTGGCGCCTGCAGTTCACCCTCGGCGAGCCCGGCGACAGCACCAGCGACGCCACCCAGGCCTGGCCTGCCAGCCGCCGCACGGTGGATGCCGGCGAACTGGTGATCGAGCGCCTGCAGCCGGAGATCGGCGGCGACTGCCGCGACGTCAACTACGACCCGCTGATCCTCCCCGACGGCATCCGCGCCTCCGACGACCCGCTGCTCAGCGCGCGCTCGGCCGCCTACTCGGAATCCTTCAACCGCCGCACCCGTGAGCAGGCCCAGGAGACCCACTGATGAAACCGACTTACTTCCCACTCTCCCTGCGCGTGCTGCACTGGCTCATGGCGGTGCTGGTGCTCGCCATGCTGCTGATCGGCCTGGGCATGGTCGCCAGCGTCTCCCCGCGCCATGCCGCGCTGGTCGCCATCCACAAACCCCTGGGCGCAGCGCTGCTGGTACTGGTGCTGCTGCGTATTCTGGTGCGCCTGACCCAGCGCATCCCCGCGCTGCCCAGCGACATGCCCGGCTGGCAACGCAGCGCCGCACATCTCTCGCACCTCGCGCTCTATGGCCTGCTGCTGGCCCAGCCGCTGGTGGGCTGGACCATGCAATCGGCCGGCGGGTACCCCGTGGTGCTGTGGGGTGGCTTCGAACTGCCCGCGCTGGTCTCGCCCTCGGTGCAGCTCCACGCGATCCTGCGCAGCGCTCACACCGTCATCGCCTACGCCTTGCTGGCGACCATCCTCCTGCACCTGGCCGCCGCGCTGTTCCACGGGCTCATTCGTCGCGATGAAGTGCTCCCGAGCATGACTGGCGCCCCCATGCCACGTACCACTTCCTCAGGAGAACGGCCATGAAGCGATTGCTCGCCGTGGTTTGCCTCTTCACCTCCTGCGCGGCTCTCGCCGCGCAGGACGCACCACCCGCCGAGGACTATCACTTCGGCCAGAAGCTCGACATCAAGCGCGTGGTGCAGGCACCGGAGCTGGACTTCTGCGGGATTCGCGAGGTTGAGATGATCTACGAGGACAGCACCGGGCAACGGCATACGCTGCGGTATCCGGTGTGGGGGCAGGGGTGTGGGAATGAGAACTGACGTTTAGTGGGAAGGGGCTATGCGGCCCCTGTTTCTCGCTAGGAAGATGCGCAAACGCTATTGATACATTAATTCGGTGTCAGCGTTTAGTTTGTTTCGGGCAGCTGGCTTTCTGTCGGGTAATCACCCTCATGTTGTTCAAATCCTCTCCACGAGTGGTGAGCGTGAGGCAGCCTCCCTTCTTGATGTACCAAAGTATGCACAATACGCCGCCGTCCATTGAGCAACTTTCAACTTCATATATCCTTTCTTCGAAAAGTTCCGTTTCTTCGCCGGTCACAGGAAAATCGTTATATTCTCTTTGTTCGAATGTGAATGGCGTCCACCCATTGTTAATTAATTCCTTTCGAAATTCTTTGAAGGATGGTTCGTGAGGGGAAGCGTTGCAAGCGATCGCGATTGTGGAAAATATGATCAATGCAATATTTTTTCGCACAACTGCTACCTCCCGTCTCTACCGCCAAATTCAATGTATTTTTCCCGAATGTCTTCGTATTTTTTAAATGGCTGGGGAGGGTGCCTGTTTCCTTGTTCAGGGCCCTTCTCTAGCGCCGCCCATGGACCAGAAGCTTTTTCCATAGCGTTTTTGAAGTCGTTGACGAGCAGGGGTTGTACCGCACCGGCTCGTTTGAGGATGCTTACGGCAATAAGGTCTTGTGTATGAGGGCTGAAATCGCTGATGCCCATGCCTTTCACTCCGTGATCACGCCAGGTCGCGATAGTTATCTGATATCGCCCTGCTGCTGTAGATCCGCTTAGCCCAGCCCCCGGATGAGTGGACTCATTGGTAAAATGCCATTTTTTTGGATCTTTCCAGGCTCCAGCCTTTGCATGATAGTCGCCGCCTTCGGCCCAGGCGATTGCAGACAAGAAAGCCCTTACGTTCTGGCTCTTTAAATATTCTTCATTTTCTGCTTTTCGGATGGGTCTGCTGTCAATATTTACTACCGTGGGCTTGGATTGGTTTCGTCGCGCTGTCCGGCTTATGCCGGCTTTTATACGTATTTTATTGGTCATCTGAGATCAATCTGGAGTGGTTGAATTCTGTTTTTTGACTTTCTGGTATTTTGCGGAATTCAGAATTTATGAGTTGTGCTCTGATGGGATGGTGTCACCATAAATATATATGGTCACTTCCTCTTCACATGTGGTGAATATTTTTTGGGTCATTCCATCTGCTCCGGTGTTCCCCTGAAGCTCTATTCCGGACTCGGTGGTTATTTTGTAATTCGTGTTGGGGAGAGGGGTTCCGGTTGCTTCATCCATAATCAAGAACTGCTGGCTGAAGTCGGAGCTCTCTACGGACGGAGGAGCTTCGAGAGTGTTGGGTGAACTGCTGGCGATTGATTGTTTGGGTACAGATGAAAGCTCCCCTAACGGCGCAATAATCCGATTGCTCCCATAAGGGCAGCCACAACTCACGATATGGCCATCCACTGCGGCTAATTCGCCCCTCCACCGGTTTCGGGGATCGCCCTCGACGACGACTCCCGGCTTTCCGCACTTGGGGCATGTTGTGGTGGGGTCGCCCCTACGCACTATTCCTCGACGATCGCTCGTGGCGTGTCGCTGCAAGGTACTGATCAGGACGGCGCCGCTGGTGGTCTTGTCGCCGTGCAGGGCTTGGCCACGCCCGTGAATATTGGCGCGATTCATCTTTCGCCCCCGATCTCGGGAAGAAAGTCACTGTCCCACGCATGGTCTTCATACATCACCAGCGTTAATGCGCTTTGCGGCGTATTGATGAGTTCGTCGCCATTGTCCAGTCGGCTGCCGACCAAGGCCATATCGGAGTAGGCTTTTCCAGCTCCCGTGGCGATGAAAGCGAGGCTCCCGTCGGGATATTGGACAGGGTCGCCCTTGCAGGCGAAGGTAACCTCCCTCCCGTTGTCCAGTATGGTTGTCCCGGAGGAACTGCCGCGCATCACTTGGCCGCCCAGTCGGCTTTGGCTGCCTTCGGTGGCCAGCCTGCGGATGCCGATGACGGAGCGGGTTAGTTGGGCGGATTGGTTCCTGCGTACTTCAGCGGCGATTTCAGGGTTGAAGGTGGAGAGTTCTTCTTCTGTGAAGGCGGGCTGCCTCAGCTTCTGGAGAAACGCCTCGGAAACTTCATTGGAGTAGTAAGCGGGGAGTGCGGGTACTTCGGACATGCGTTGCCTCCTGGGTAGCTGAGGCCTCCTGATTGCTGGGAGACCAGACAGAAGTCGAAAACTACCAAGGGTTAGGGTAGGGCGAATGTCGGAAGCGGCCGATCTGTATGCCGGCTAACGAGCTTTTGAACCGTGCTCGAAGTTGCTTTTAAGCGTGAGACTGGGAATAGGTTGTAGGACCAGAGTACGCGGCCTAGTCAGGATGATTTCGGAACTGTGGCGGACGCTCTGTGAAATGGCCTCACCTTCCTTGCAATGTCACCAAATGGCGTCACGATCAGGCTCCACAACGACGAATACCGTGCATCGTCCTGCTCCCCGGCACCGAACTGGATCGGCTCCGGCTCGCGCTGGGTGACATAGAGCGTGCCGAATAGCCAGTCCCACAGCGACAGGTTGATACCGAAGTTCCTGTTGAAGTGCCGGGGCGCGTCGCTGTGGTGGATCTGGTGCTGGGCGGGGCTGTTCAGCACATGTTCGAGCACCGGCCCGAAGGACAGCCACACATGGCTGTGCCGCAGGTTGGTTCCCAGCACGTTGAACAGCAGGATCAGGTAGGTCACGCCGAACAGCGTATAGGCGCTGATCTCTCCGCCGCAGAGGTACCAGAAGGCGCCGGCGTAGGCGCCGAGCAGCGCGGTTCCGGCCAGGTTCGCTGCCAGCTTCTCCACGAAGTGCACGCGGCTCGCCGTGATCGGCGTCAGCACCGCTGCCGAGTGGTGCACCTTGTGGAACGCCCACAGCCAGCGCGAATGGAAGGCGCGGTGCACCCAGTAGTTCTTGAAGTCGCTGACCAGGAACACCCCCAGCCCGTAGAGCAGCGACAGGCCCAGGTTCTCGCCCATCTGCGGCCGCGCGCCCCACAGGTTGGTGAAGAAGGCGATGTAGTCGCCCGAGCGCAGGATGTAGGGATCGACCAGCCCGATGATGGGTACCAGCAACACCACGTTGAGGATGCCGCGCACCAGGTAGTAGCGGTAATCCAGCAGCGCCGAGCGATGAAAATTAACCCGCGCCCCGCCGATGAACTGCCAGAACGACGTCGATTGTGTCAGCCCACGGTGCCGGCGGAAGCGGAACAGCGCGTAGGCGATGGCGTAGGAACACAGCAGGAACACCACGCCGACGCGGCCACTGAGGTCGAAGAGGCCGGAGAGCTGGGCAGTAATGGGGCCGATTACCCACTCGGAGACTTGGCTGTGAAGATGCGAGAGGTCAGGCATGGGCGCTGCGCCGGAAGTCAGGTGTACAGGCTTTTGCTACGAGTGATCGCCCACGGCGCTGAGGCGCTGGCGACTCATGGGGCGTCAGGTGTCCGCTCAGCATGGGACTGGGGGATCACACTGTCAAAGATCAGCGGCGTCGGGGCGGGGTAATTCGACAGAGGGTCGTCAGCAGCCTGGCGTGCGGAGGCGATTGGATTGGCCTGAAGTGGCCTGCTGAGCGGGAGAGTCCAACGATGAGGAGGGGAGGCGCCCGCACGGTGCGCTAAGCCAGGGCGTAACCTTGAGGGAGTCGGCCAAGGACCGACATCCGCGAAGCTGCAGGGTCTGCGCGACGGGCAGGGTGAAGACGTTTGCCAGTAAGCAACGAGCCGCGTGGTTGATGGCTTACGCCGCTGTAGCCATTGGCTGCTGTTGTCGATCCAGCATTTCCTGGAGCTCAGCCACTGAGTCCAGGACTCTCTGCGCCCAGCGCTCATCGTCCGGCCGTACGACAACGACGCGGAACCCGTGGTCATGGCCTTCGCTCTTCACGCCTTCGGAGTCATCGACATGCAGGTCGATATCGAATGCCGGCGGAAGTTTCGAGGGGGAGTTCGCCAGCCCTCGCTCGGTCAGGGCCTGGTTGTGCCGAACGCTGTTGACCACGCCGTCGACGTGGATGCCGTACAACAACAGCCAGCGCCGGATATAGGACGGTGTGCGGCCGGAGGACGTGTAGACCCAGATGCTGCAGCCCTGGCGGCGTAGTTCCCGGGTCAGGGAGCGGGTCCCGATACGCAGTGGTTCGCCAAGCCAGCGATGAATGAACACCGGGAGCCTGCTGGGTTCGACGTCGCTGTGGTGGGGGAGGCAGGCCAGGGTGTCATCGATATCGAACGAAATCCGTATGCGCGGGCGTCCGAATCGGTAAGGCGCAAGGGAGCCCTTCATGGCGTCCCATAGCTGATCCTTGATGGCCAGGCAGGTTGCGAGCATGGGCTGGGTGGTCATCAGGCACCTCCCTGATGGGCGGAGGTGTGTTTTTCGCCAAGGAAGAATCGCTGCGAATCCGCTGCCTGATCTTCGAGGAAGGCTGCGTACTTTTTCTTGATCTTGGGCAATTCGAATAGCGCCTTTACGCCATGCTTGGCAGAGTTGCGGATGACTGATGACGGGTTGTAGTAACCCTTGGCGTTGTCCAGGGTCAGCACGAACGGTGGCAGCCCGGCACGTAGCAGCAGATAGCTGACGATGAGCGAGCCGCTGCGATGGTTACCTTCGATGAACAACTGCGGCTTGCTCAGAATCCGCACATAGACCCCGGCCGCGCGCTTCCACACCGATTCGCTGTGATACGCGCAGTACCAGTTGAACAGGTCCTTGATGCCGCCTTCCACGTTGTTGAAGAAGTGCGCCTCGGTGGCCGCCAGGTGCGGCGCGAATTCCAGCCGACGGGCAGGGTCCCGGCCGCACAGTACGGTGGCGTTGATCTCCAGCATCAGGTTGACCTGCTGCAGATCGAACAGGTCGACGCCCCGTGCGACGTAGTCGTCGATCAGGGCGTAGCCCTCCAGCACGTTGTGCAGCACTTCATCGGTGAACGGATCACGCGGCTCGGTAAAGCACTGGCTGAGCTCGCCGAAACGGCCTTGCACCTCACGCAGCGCACGTTCAATCGCTGGCAGATCAAGACGGCGCGTGGCAGGCATGGGCAACCCTGAAGAAAAGATGAGAGGCTTCATACGACTGCAGGTTCGACTCAGCTGAACTTGCCGCTGATGTAGTCCTCGGTCATTTTTTCCCGCGGGCTTTCGAAGATCTGCTTCGTCGCGCCCATTTCGACCAGGTAGCCCGTGCGCGTGCCTTGGGAAATGTCCACCGAGAAGAATGCCGTCGTGTCAGCGACACGGATGGCCTGCTGCATGTTGTGGGTGACCAGCGCGATGGTGTAGTCCTTCTTCAGCTCGACCATCAGCTCCTCGACACGGCGGGTAGCGATCGGGTCGAGTGCCGAGCACGGCTCGTCCAGCAACAGGACTTCCGGCTCGGTGGCAATGGCGCGAGCGATGCACAGGCGTTGCTGCTGGCCACCGGAGAGCGACAGGCCGCTCACCTTCAGCTTGTCCTTCACTTCATCCCACAGCGCGGCGCCCTGCAGGGCATGCTTGACCCGGTCGCCGATGTCGCCCTTGTAGCGATTGAGGCGCAGGCCAAACGCGACGTTGTCGAAGATGCTCATCGAAAACGGGTTCGGTTGCTGGAACACCATGCCGATGTAGCGGCGCACGACGACAGGGTCCACACCCTTGCCGTAGACGTCCTGCCCGAGGAAATGCACATGGCCCTCGAAGCGGAAACCGCGCACCAGATCGTTCATCCGGTTCAGGCTGCGCAGCACGGTGCTCTTGCCACAGCCGGAAGGGCCGATGAAACCGGTGATCTTGTTCTTTTCGATTGGCACATGGCTGTCACGTACCGCCATGAAGTTGCCGTAGAAAATCTTGTCCAGTTTGCAGTCCATGACCACCTGGGTCTCGGAGCCAACCGGGGCGACTTTCTGTGCAGTAGCTGTGTTCACGATTCGGATGCTCCGTATCTCAAAACTTGGGCTTGCCAAAAATGCGACTGATGACGTTCACGATCAGCACGATCATCACCAGCACCAGCGATGCGGCCCACGCGAGCTCGAGCTGGTTGTCGAAGGGCATGCCGGAGAAGTTGTAGATCAGTACGGAAAGCGAGGCCGTGGGGTTCATCACTGCCAGGCTGCCGTCGTGGTAGATCCAGTAGTTGCTGAACAACGCGGTGAACAGCAACGGCGCGGTCTCGCCTGCGGCGCGCGCCACGGCCAGCATGACGCCGGTGAGGATCGCCGGCAGGCCGGTGGGCAGCACGATCTTCCAGATGACCTGGGCGCGGGTGCAGCCCATGCCGTAGGCGGCATCCTTCATGATCTTGGGCACCATCTTCATCGACTCTTCGGCCGTGAGCACGACGATCGGCAGCATCAGCACGGCCAGTGCCACGCCACCCGCCGGTGCCGAGTAGGTACCGGTGGTCATCACGACCAGGGCGTAGGCGAAGACCCCGGCCAGGATCGAGGGCAGGCCGGTGAGCGTCTTGGCGGCAAAGCGCGCGGCGCTCGCCAGTTTGCTGTCCGGGCCCAGTTCAGCCAGGAAGACGGCTGCCATGATGCCAACCGGAACGGCAATGGCGGCGGCGATACCGACCATGACGAAGGTGCCGGCCAGCGCGTTGCCGAAACCGCCGCCCGTCTCGAAGCCGGTCGGTGGCAGTTCGGTGAAGACTTCCAGGCTCAGGCGCGCACCACCGCGGGTGATCAGCATGTAGAGCACTGAGATCAGCGGCACGCTGGCCAGCAGGGCGCCCAGCCACACCAGCGTGGTCAGCACCAGGCTGCGCAGGGCACGGCCCTCGAGCTTGCGCTGCAGGCTCGGCAGGGCAGATGCGGTAGGAGTGAGGCTGGTCATTACTTGGTCCCCCGCTGGGCGTAAAGCATGATCATGGAGCCGAGTACGTTCACGATCAGCGTGATGAACATCAGCACCAGTGCGGCATACATCAGCACTTCAACCTCGTTCGGCCCGGCTTCGGGGAAGTTCAGCGCCAGCAAGGCTGCCAGCGTGTTGGCCGGTGCAAACAGCGACAGGGAAATGGTGTTCGCGTTGCCGACCAGCATGGCCAGGGCCATGGTTTCACCCAGTGCGCGGCCCAGGCCCAGGACCAGGGAGCCGAAGATGCCGGTGGCAGCGGAGGGCACCATCACCTTGAGGATCGCTTCCCAATGTGTGGTTCCCATGCCGTAGGCGGCCTGCTTGGTCTTCATCGGCACGCTGGCAAGAGCGTCCTGCGAGACCGCGGCAATGGTGGGCAGAATCATGATGGCAAGCACCAGAGAGGCGGGCAGCAACCCTGGCCCGCTCAACGATGTGCCGAAAAAGGGTATCCAGCCGAGCTCGCTGTTCAGCCACGCCGTCAGCGGGCGAATGGCCGGGATCACCACGTAGATCCCCCACAGGCCATAAACAACGCTGGGGATGGCGGCGAGCAGTTCGACGATGGTACGGAACACCGCCGCAAGCTTGGCGGGGAGGAAATCCTGGGTCAGGAAGATCGCCATGCTGACGCCGAACAGGCCTGCGATCAGCAGCGCGATCAGTGCGCTGTAGAGCGTGCCCCAGATGGCCGGCAAAATGCCGTACTTGCCTTGGTTGACGTCCCAGACCGAACCCAGGAGAACGTCCAGGCCATGTTTCTCCATGCCCGGAAGGGCCTTGCGGCCGACTTCGAACACGAGGGCAACGACCAGCACCAGAATCAGGACCACACCCAGGCGTGCAATGGCACGGAAGGTCCGGTCAACCAGGAAATCCTTCGCGGATGGCGGTTGGCAGGCAGAGTCCGGATTTACCGGTACGACAAAAGGTTGGGTCATGGGGGGAGTTCCGGAACAGGTGGAAATCTCATCCGGCGTGGCTGACAGCCCACGCCGGATGAAGACTCGCAGGCGTTACTGGATGTTGGCGGAAGCTTTGCGAACCTGATCGACAACGGCTTGCGGCAGCGGGATGTAGCCCATCGAATCAGCGATCTTCTGCCCTTCGGTCAGGCCGTACTCGACCATTTCACGCATCGCCTTGGCCTTGGCCGGGCTCTCGTTGTGCTTGCGGAAGATCATCCAGGTGTAGGAGGTGATCGGGTAGGACTGGGCACCGTCCGGATCGGGCAGCCAGGCCACCAGGTTTTCCGGGAACTTCACGGCAGCCAGGGCCGCAGCACCGCTTTCTGCGTTCGGTACGACGTACTGACCGGCCTTGTTCTGCAGCTCGGCGAAGTCGACCTTGGCCAGCTTGGCGAAGCCATACTCGATGTAGCCGATGGCGCCAGGGGTCTGGCGAACGGTAGCGGTCACGCCATCGTTCTTCGGCGACTTGATGAATTTGTCGCTGGCCGGCCAGTTGACGGTGTTGCCTTCACCCAGGGCAGTCTTGAACTCCGGGTTGATGGTCGACATGTGCTTGGTGAACACAGCGGTGGTGCCACTGGAATCCGCACGCACGACAACGGTGATCGGCAGGGCCGGCAGCTTCAGCTCAGGGTTGGCCGCGACGATCTGCGGGTCGTTCCACTGAGTGATCTTGCCCAGGAAGATGTTGGAGTAAACGTCGCGCGGCAGTTTCAGCCCTTTGGGGCTGCCCGGCAGGTTGTACGCCAGGACGATTTCGCCGGCGGTCATCGGCAGCAGTTGCACGCCTTCGGCAACCTTGGCGATGTCTTCGTCTTTCATGGCCGAGTCACTGGCCGCGAAGTCCACCGTCTTGTTGAGGAAATCCTGTACGCCCGCACCGCTGCCCTTGGACTGGTAATCCACGGTGACGCCAGCGGATTTCTTGCTGAAGTCCTTGAACCAGGTCAGGTAGATCGGAGCGGGGAAGCTGGCGCCAGAGCCGGTCAGGCGGACGCTTTCGTCGGCAAAGGTGACGGAAGTGGCACACATGGACAGCGTAACGGCGATCGCAGCAGATTTCACAAAGCTTTTCATCGAGGGCAATCCTTTTGATATCGGGCTGCCATACTGTGATCTGGTCCTGTGAAATTTTTATGACAGCGCGGTGGCAAGCGCTCTGGCTCGCCGGCTCGACTGGCCTATCTCCGGGCTTCTGCGACGCGCGTCAGGTGAATTCGCAGCTGCTGTGCGCCGTGGCTGGCGGCCATTTCAGGGCAGGGGCGGAGGTTCAGGGCGGGGAGATTGCCCCTCTGTTCGATGAACACGCGGCGCAATAAATAGTTACGGTCACTCGGCGGTGCCAAGGGATGCAGATGTGTCCGGTTGCCGCCAATGAACTGTTAGGACGAGGCTGCTCGCCAGGGACCGCTATCGGCCAGAAGCGGACATGAATACACCAGCAGGAAACGCTGTTCTTTAAGCTCCAGTCATGATGTAAGGCGCCTGCGAATCCACGAGTAGCTGAGCCCTATCCATTGCTCGTCGAATCACCCTCTGCTCAACAGATGTAAGGCGCTGCCTACCTAGTGAGCAGTCGGCTCCACCAGGATTGACGTGCAAAGAGAACAGTCCAATGAGCTCATCACCTTCCTGATCCAATAGCATCTCCATAAACGCCGAGCTGCGAGTAGTTGCAGCCAGATAGATCAATCCTTCCACGCTTGCCTTGCCGCACCAGAGCACATCATCCCAGAGCTGAGTGACGCCTCGGTCACTGGCAATTACCGGCAGGCGCCAGGAACTGGAGTCTGGATGAGTAGCTTTCAGCGCAGACAACAGGCGCTCCCGAGACAGTATCCTGAGGTCATACCTGTGTTTACCTCGAAGAATGAGACTCGAACTGCTGTGTGATGGATCTACCTCGGACGCATCACTGACAACAATTGCCGTCAGCAGGTAGCTCAGTGATATCTCAGATGGCTGCTCACTCCAGCCATTGATGTCAGATACAGGAGGGATCCAGAGAAGCCGCACGGTCTCCCCAACAGTTGGTCGGTCATATCTGTCGAAGCAAGCAGACGTGGTGCTGCCGATAGCAGGCAGCAGGTCATTGAGCTTGACCATCGGATCGCTGTGGTCAACCGCAGGGCCGTTCGGCCAAAAGGTGGGGCAATAGGTATTCATGGAGCGCGCGTCCTTCGCAACAGAACAGTTTCCCTTCTGGAGCATAGAAACAATTAGAGGATGGCCGTCTGGCTCAGAGAGTAAATCTGGACTGACGCTTCTTGACTAGCCTCGTCATGCATCTATGTCCGCAATGGGTCGGTAGCTGCCCCACGTCACAGGCAGAAATCGGCTAGGAGCGGCCATTGAGGGACCGCTAAATCAGAGGCGATTTGTGCTGATCCAGATGTTCCCAATGGATACGTGGAATAATCGTGCGCCAAGCAATCAACCAAGAAGCTGTGAACTGAACGATGGGTTTTGAACAACTAGCCGTGCTCCGCGACCGCCTGCGGGCTGAAAAAGAGCAGGTAAAAGCCGAAAGCACCAAGCACCGCCAGCGGAAGACCTCCTCCCAGGTAAAGCCTCGCGACCAAGATCCCGCGGTGGAAGTGATCTGGAGATTGCAGAAGCACTTTCCATTGGCCTTCCCTGTTAATCCGGCTCCCAAGGTGCCGCTCAAGGAGGGCATTCTCAAGGATGCTGAGCAACACCTGCAGCAGCTCGGAATAACCAGCGAACAGCTCAAGCTGGGCATCGCCACTTGGTGCCGAGGAATCCGATACTGGGCAAGCATGGTGGAGAATGCACCGCGTCTGGACTTGAACGGCCAGGCAGCCGGCACTGTGACATCTGCTCAAGCGTTGTACGCGAAGCAGCAGGCTTCTCGGCAACGGACCCTAGACCGACGAAATCGTGCGAAGTCGGAAACCACCAGTCCAGGGCCTGCCGCCGATGCCGAGAAGAAACAAGGCACGGAGCCAAACTCAGTCGCCCCCTGAGTGAAGTCGCCGACCTCTTAGATCACTGGCAAGGTAACTACTAGCTGCCTTATACGTCCCTTTGGACGTCTGAAACGTACATCGGCCAAGGGCAGTTACCGGACAGTAGCGGACATCCGCGCGCCTAGGTCTTCAGCAGCGCAGCTGGGATCACCAAGGCGCCGAACGAAACATCGGGCAACTCGGTAGCCGCGGCAGCCAGTTGCATCGAAGCGGGGAGTTCTTTAAGCGTTAACGGCCGCAGCGGCCGTGCTTGCAGCTCGTAGCCTTCGATCCGAAGCTGAGTTACTCGATGGACGTCCGACCAGTCGTAAGCGAAGAATCCACGTTTGGCGAACCTAACGAAATCATCCGGGCGCGGAAGATTGACCAGCAGATCGAAGCCCGACGTTTCGGGAAGCAGATCGACTTCCGGTTCGGTGATATTGATCGATGCAACGGCTGTGAATGGAACGGTTCCGGCTCCACTGGTGGTAAAGATGGCAAGTTGCCCGAGGGCATCGACTGCTATCCACGCCACATCCAGTCCATCAAGATCGTCCGGGGTCACAGGTGTACCTCCCGTGAAATATCAGCATTCGCACCTTGGCGGCGCCCGGACGCCCGACTCGGCACGGCTAGGTCAATTACATACCCGGGCAGCCGCGATTAGAACTGTGCAGGGACAATGTCCGCAATGGGTCGGAAGCTGCCCTTTGGCAACATGCCGGATGGATCGCCTGGCTTGACCTCTTCCAGCCTTCCCCATAACCTCCCGACGCCCCTGTGAAAGCGACAGGGGGCGGGTTTGGCGACCCGAAATCCACAGCGCGACCGCGCCTATAGCGCTGCGACGTATTCCTACGTTCGTAGTGTCTTGCTATGGCAGGCCGCGCAGGGAGACCTTCGGGTCTGCCGGTCCTGTGGTTCCGGTTCGCCAACCTTGCGCGGTTCTGCCACCCCTACCGTTTGGCGACGGGGGAGTGGCCTTTCTGGATTAACCACAAAGGTCTCAACTCCATGGACGACATCTACGTTCCCACCGTTTTCCACCGCTACAACCGTTCCCTGCGCGGTGTGTTGATCGACAACCAGCCCTGGTTGGTCGCCCGCGAGCTGGGCTATCTGATCCGCGAGCGGGTCGAGACTTATGTTCTTCGTCTGGATGATGATCTGTTTCGTGAAGCGCGCCTGGTGACGGGCGGCGGCGAGGAGGTCGCGTTGCTGGTGAATGATTTTGGCGCTTTCCATGTGCTGCATCGGTTTCGCGATCCGGAGCATCGGGAGTTGCGTCGGTGGATCACTGGGCATGTGTTGCCGGTATTGAGGGATCAGGAGCCTGGCAGGGCGGGATTCCCGCAGCGCATGCAGGCAAGAGGGGACGGCCGTGCGCTGGCGGTGCTGGATTGGCAGGGGGAGTTGTGGGTGCCGATGCATGAGGTGCCGAGATTGATGCGTGAGGAGCGGCGCGGGCGTTGGTGGCGCAGGGAGTAGCCGGTTGCGGTGGAGCAGCGGCGGGCTCCTATCCGACCGAGTC
Source organism: Pseudomonas sp. AU11447 (assembly GCF_001672555.2). NCBI lineage: Bacteria > Pseudomonadati > Pseudomonadota > Gammaproteobacteria > Pseudomonadales > Pseudomonadaceae > Pseudomonas > Pseudomonas sp. AU11447. The sequence continues at coordinate 40,578 of NZ_LZDG02000054.1, forward strand.
CCGGGAGCCCGCTTCCCGCAAGTGGGAGAGGGCAGCACGGAGCAGGGTAAGGTAGGCCGCCCGCTCCGACGATTCAGTGCAGTCGAACTGGGCCTGCGTTGTGCGTGGCGCGGAGATTGCCTTCCGTTGCTCCGTGTGACTACGATCCGTGATTGTAAATAGCCATGCCCCATGCGCTGGCACTCCAGGAGCATCATAGGCGCGTGCTTGCGCCGCTCCTGCACTGTTCGGCTCCCGTTGCCATCCCTCCACTAGCGCGAATCCATGGTTACGACTGTCATCCTCAGCATGCTCTGCGTGCACCTGCTCTGTTTCTGCGTGATGTTCCTGCTGATCAGCAGGCGACTGAATGGCCGGAAGATGGGCATGGATGTGTTTGCGCTGGGCAATCTGTTGCTGGGGCTCGCCTACATCCTGCAACTGCTCGGCGGCCCGGCAAGCTGGGGGGTGATGAGTGTCGTCAACCACACGCTGACGCTCTGCGCGCCGGTGGCCTATGTGCTGGGTGCGCTGCGTTTCTTCGACCGCCCCACGCCAGTGTGGCGTCCACTGCTGTCGCTGGCCGCCGGCTACTTGCTGGCGCAGGTGCTGGTGCAGACGCTGTTCGGCTCGGCGGCGCGCCACGCGCTGTTGGCGGGGGCCTGTGCGGTGCTGTTCCTGGCCATGACCGTGGCGGTGTTGTATGCCGGACGAACCGTTGCCAGGGATCTGCGCGTCGAGATGGTGGTGTTTGCCGTGTTGATCGGCGGCATCTGTGCGCTGAATGCGATCAAGTTCGTGATGATTCTCCACGGAGGAATGGACGCGCTGGATATGAGCAGCAGCTTCCAGCGAACCTTCTACATCTACATGTCCTTCCTGGGGACGGTGCTGCCTCCGTGCGCCGTCTGGCTGGTGCTGCGACGCCTGACGGATGAGCTGCGCACCATGGCCGCCCATGACCCGCTCACTCATCTGCTCAACCGGCGGGGCTTGCTCGACGGGCTGGAGGCGCACTTCCGCTCCCGGCGTGCGGGTGCGGCTTACCTGTTGATCGTGGATATCGACCACTTCAAGCGCATCAACGATACCCACGGCCACCAGGTGGGCGACCTTGTGCTCTGCCATGTCGCGGAAGTCCTCAAGAGCACGGCGCGCCAGGGCGACCTGATCTGCCGCCTGGGCGGCGAGGAGTTCGTGGTGATTGCCCTGAACACGGACGGAGCGGGTGCCTTGCAACTGGCGGAGCGTACGCGAGTGGCGATTGAGCACAGCCAGGTGCCCGGCATCGGTGCGGGTCAGCCGATCTGCTGTACGGCGACCATCGGTGTTTCGCCTGAATTCAGCAGCGCGCATGCGCTGGATGGCGTGCTGCAGCAGGCCGATGCGGCGCTGTACCGGGGCAAGACTTCGGGGCGCAATCGCGTGGAAGGGGTTGTTGCCTAGCGGCTGGTCGCTTCGGGATTGAGGCGGTGGCAGCGGGTTCGCGAGCAGGCTCGCTCCTGCGGGGTGGCTGAGTAGGGTTGAAAACGCGATAGCGTTATTCGCCGCCAGGGGCTGGCGGATAAGCGGTTACAGGCTGTTCGTCCTGCGGTCTAGGCGGGCGTACTGTCGAGGGTGGCTCGGTGTTGGACGTTGCCCTCACCCCAGCCCTTTCCCTGAAGGGAGAGGGCTGGAGAGGGGGCGGAGCGAGGCGGAAAAGGCTGCGTCCGCTCAACCGTTACGCGGCCGGCGGGGTGCCTTCGGCGTTGGCGACCACGGCGTCGATCTGGATCGAGGCGCCTTTGGGCAGGGCCGATACGCCCACGGTGCGGCGCGCCGGCGTGCCGCCAGGGAAGTAGCTGGCGTACACCTCATCCACTGCGGCGATGTCGTCGATGTTGGTCAGGAACAGGTTGACCTTCACCACATCCGCCAGGGCGTGGTCGATGCTTTCGACGATGGCCTTGAGGTGCTTGAAGCACTGGGCGGCCTGTTCCTTCACGCCGCCTGCCACCAGTTCACCGGTCCGGACGTCCAGCGGCAGCTGGGCGGAGATGTGGTTGTAGTGGGAGAAGGCGACGGTCTGGGTGGAGTAGGGGCAACGCGGCGCGGCGTCGGTGTTGTGGGCCTTGATGACGATGCCGTGGCGATCTTCCACCGCTTGCGGCGGGGTGCCGTCACCGTGGGAGACCACGGCTTCGATCTGCACCAGGGCGTCCAGCGGCAGGGCTTTTGCCGCTACCACGGTGCGCGCGGGGAAGTAGCCGACGGCACGGGCGATGGCCGAATCGGGGAAGAAGGTGGTGTAGACCTGGTTCATTGCGTCGGCATCGGCGAGGTTCTTGACGAAGACGGTGATCCGCACGATGTCGTCGAAGGGCACGTCGATGCCTTCGAGGATGTTCTTGATGTTGCGCAGGCACTGCGCGGTCTGTTCCTTGATGCCCCCTGAGACCAGCTTGCCGGTGCGCGGGTCGATGGGCAGCTGCGCGGACAGGTTGTTGTAGTGGGAGAAGGCGACCGACTGGGTCGAGAGCGGGTTCAGCGGCGCATTTTCGGTGCTGCCTTCGACCTTGATCAGGTCGCCCGCCTGCGGGGCGTTGGGGATGGTGCCTTCACCGCAGGTGATGAGGGCTTCGACCTGCACCTGGGCGCCCAGCGGCAGCGCTGCCACGCCAACGGTGGTCAGGGTCGGGACGTAGTCCGGGAAGAAGCTGGCGTGGACTTTGCCGACGGCTTCGGCGTCCGCGATGTTGGTCAGGAAGATCGAGATACGGACGCTGTCATCCAGTTTGTGGCCGATGCTTTCCACCACGGCCTTGAGGTTCCTGTAGCACTGCTCGGCCTGCTCTTTCACGCCGCCGGCGACCAGCTTGCCGCTGGCAGGGTCGATGGGCAGTTGCGCCGACAGGTTGTTGTAATGGGAGAAAGCGACGGTTTGCGAGTAAGGGCCGGTGCCCTGGGGTGCCTTGTCGGTATTTCTCGCCAGTACTGCGTTGTAGCCACTCATAGGGTGCTCCCTGGTTTGCTGGGAATCCGTGGGTTTCGTGGCAAAGGCTCAGTCCGGTTCGTTATCGGTCGTTGCCACTGTTCATTCAGACGACGGATATCGAACTCGTCGAGAGGCGCGCAGACTATCGAGTCTCCAGGGGGGACCCCTTTGACTTAAGGCAAGCGTAGTGGGGTCTTCTTACCGGGTTGTTTCAATTGGCGATGAGCGTTAGTCGGGATGGTTTGCAGGGGGGCTGGGAGGGCTTGAGGAGGAGTCAGTGTATTTCATGGGAATGCCGTGCCTGGGCGCTTCCCTCTCCCTTCAGGGAGAGGGGCTCTGCGCAACTGAGTGTCAGAAGATGTAATCCGTAGTCAGGAAGCTGGAATCGCGGTCACGGATGATCTGGCTGATCAGTTCCTTGTTGGCGTCGGTGAAGCGCGTGGCCACCAGGGTGCGGATGGAGAAGGTGCGCAGGGCGTCATGGACGGAGAGGGTGCCTTCGGCGGAGTTCTTGCGGCCGTTGAAGGGATAGCTGTCCGGGCCGCGCTGGCACTGGGCGTTGATGTTGATGCGGCCCACCTGGTTGACGAAGGCGTCCACCAGCGGGCCGATTTGCGCCGGGTCGTTGCCGAACAGGCTGAGCTGCTGGCCGTAGTCGGATTGCAGGACGTAGTCGATCACTTCGTCCAGCTCGCGGTAGGGCACCACGGGCACCAGCGGGCCGAACTGTTCCTCGTTGTACAGGCGCATGTCGGCGCGCACCGGGCTGAGCAGGGCGGGGTAGAAGAAGCTTTCACGGCTCTCGCCGCCGCCTTGGTTGATGACCTTGGCGCCCTTGGCCAGCGCGTCCTGCAACAGGCCGTTCAGGTAATCGACCTTGCCCGGCTCGGGCAGCGGCGTCAGCGCCACGCCTGGCTCCCAGGGCATGCCGGGCTTGAGTTCGGCGAGCTTGGCGCTGAACTTGTCGAGGAAAGTCTCCAGCACGTCTTCGTGGACGAAGAGGATCTTCAGCGCGGTGCAGCGCTGGCCGTTGAAGGAGAGGGCGCCGGTGATGGCTTCGCTGACGGCGTTGTCGAGGTCGACGCTGGGCAGGACGATGCCGGGGTTCTTCGCATCCAGCCCGAGGGCCGCGCGCAGGCGGTGCGGGCGTGGGTGGAGTTTCTTCAGGTCGGCGGCGCCGGAGTGCGTGCCGATGAAGGCGAAGACGTCGACCTTGCCGCTGGCCATCAGCGCGCTGACGGTCTCGCGGCCGCGCCCGTAGATGACGTTGATGACGCCTGGCGGGAAGCTGTCGCGGAAGGCTTCGAGCAACGGGCGAATCAATAGCACGCCAAATTTGGCGGGCTTGAAGACTACGGTGTTGCCCATGATCAGCGCCGGGATCAGCGTGGTGAAGGTTTCGTTCAGCGGGTAGTTGTACGGGCCCATGCACAGCGCCACGCCCAGCGGCACGCGGCGAATCTGCCCGAGGGTGCCCTGTTCCAGTTCGAAGCGGCTGGAGCGGCGATCCAGTGCCTTGAGCGCCTCGATGGTGTCGACGATGTAGTCGCAGGTGCGGTCGAACTCCTTCTCCGAGTCCTTGAGGTTCTTGCCGATCTCCCACATCAGCAGCTTGACCACGGCGGTGCGCTGCTCGCGCATGCGGGCAAGGAAGCGCTCGACGTGGGCGATGCGCTCGGCCACGCGCAGGTTGGGCCATTCACCCTGGCCGTTGTCGTAGGCGGCCACGGCGGCATCCAGCGCAGCGAGGGCGGCGTCGGCGTCGAGCAGCGGTGTGCTGCCGAGGATGACCTGTTCGTCGCCCTGGTCAGTGGCGAGGAATACCGGGCTGCGCACCGGGGCGAGCGGGCCATCCCAGCGGCGCATCTCGCCGTTGACCAGGTATTCGCGTTGTTCGACCGGCGCGTCTGGGCGCCAGGTGTCGGGGATGTCCGTGAGGCGGGGGAACAGATGGTCGAGCTTGTTGTTGTCGGGCATGACTCATCCCTCGGGAAAGGTGGGCGACTGGTCTGTTTTAGAGCGTAGTTGTATTCAAGTAAATCGATTCAGCTCCGAGGGTACAGGCGGCGCCTATGTAGGGCGAATAACCGCTCGCGGTTATCCGCCTTCGGGCTCGGCGCAGGGGGATTGGCGGATAACGCGTGCCGCGTTATGCGCCCTACGGGTGTTTCGCCGGTTGCGGGGGTTGCAGAGGCTGCAGGAGTTCCTGCTGCTCGGCGTAGCGGGCGCGGATGTCGAAGTCGCGAGGCCAGGCGGGTTGCGCGGGGCGGGCTTTCGGAGTTGCGGAGGAAGTCACGGGCGATACCTCGTTGCAGGAGTCCGGGGCGAAGGGTTCAGCGTTCGCCGGGTAGTGTCGAAGAGGGGTTGATGGGTATCGCTGCGCTCCACGCCATCCTACGAGTGCCCGAGTGAGCCTCGTGCGTAGGATGGGTGGAGCGCAGCGATACCCATCGATCAATGCCTCAGACAAACAGCGACAGCAGCAGGATGAAGCCCAGGCCGACCACCGAGAGGATGGTCTCCATGGCGGTCCAGGTCTTGAAGGTCTCCATCACGCTCATGTTGAAGTACTGCTTCACCAGCCAGAAGCCAGCGTCATTGACGTGGGAAAGGATCAGCGAGCCGGCGCCGGTCGCCAGTACCAGCAGTTCGCGGTTCACGCCAGGGATCAGGTCGATCACCGGCACCACAATGCCTGCGCCGGTGATGGTGGCAACGGTGGCGGAGCCGGTGGCGATACGGATCACCGCGGCCACCAGCCAGGCCAGGAGGATCGGTGAAATCTGCGCGTGGACTGCCATGTGGCCGATCACATCGCCTACGCCGCTGGCCACCAGCATCTGTTTGAAGCCGCCGCCGGCACCGATGATCATCACGATGGCGGCGGTGGGCGCGAGGCTCTGGTCGAGCAGCTTGAGGATCTTCTTCGAGTCGAACCCACGGGCATGGCCGAAGGTGTAGAGCGACAGCAGCAGGGCCAGGAGCAGGGCGGTGATCGGGTGGCCGATCATGTCCAGCCAGGCGCGCACCACATGGCCGTCAGCGAGCATGACGTCGGCGAAGGTTTTCAGCAGCATCAGGAACACCGGCAGCAGCACGGTGAACAGGGTGACGCCGAAGCTGGGCAGGTTGCTGGTGTCCGGCTCGTGGGCAATCTGCGCCACTAGCTCTTCATTGGGCTGGCCGGGGATCATCTTCGAGATCCAGGCACCGAAGATCGGGCCGGCAATGGCGGCGGTCGGCAGGGCGACCAGCAGGCCATAGAAAATGGTCTTGCCGATATCCGCGCCGAATACGCCGATGGCCAGCAGCGGGCCCGGGTGCGGCGGCACCAGGCCGTGCACGGCGGAGAGGCCGGCGAGCAGCGGGATGCCGATCTTGATCAGCGATACACCGCTGCGCCGGGCGACGATGAACACCAGCGGCACCAGCAGGATGAAGCCGATCTCGAAGAACAGCGGGATGCCGACCAGAAAGGCGGCGAACATCATCGCCCAGTGCACGCGCTGCTTGCCGAAGGCCTGGATCAGCGTGCGGGCGATCTGATCGGCACCGCCGGACTCGGCCATCATCTTGCCGAGCATGGTGCCCAGCGCAAGGATGATGCCGACGAAGCCGAGTACGCCGCCAAAACCATCCTGGAAGGATTTGACGATGGTCGCCACGGGCATGCCGGAGGTCAGGCCGAGGAAGCCGGCGGCGATGATCAGGGCGACGAAGGGATGGATCTTGAAACGGGTGATCAGCAGGATCAGGCCGATGATGGTGACCACCGCATCCAGCAGCAGATAGGTCTCGTGGGACATGCCGAGCATGGGGCTCTCCTGTTGTTGTCGTTGTGTGCCGGAGCGGCTCTTCTCTGGGTGCAGAGAGTTTGGTGAGTTGAGATAGCGCTATCTTGAGTGGGCAGGCGCTATCAAGGTCAGTCGCTGGAATGCTGTCGCCACCACAAGTGCGCGGCTTCGGCCAGGTCGTCGACCGGGCGGGTGGCATCCAGGTGCAGGGTCAGCGGTTCGCTCAGCGGCGGTTCGAGGGCGGCGAACTGGCTGTCGATCAGGCTGGCCGGCATGAAGTGACCGGGCCGGGTGGCGACGCGCTCGGCGGCGGCGTCACGGGTCAGCTCCAGGAACACCACGCCCAGGCCGGGCACCGCGCGGCGCAGGCGTTCGCGGTAGATCAGCTTGAGTGCGGAGCAGGTGAGCACCGGGCGCTGGCCGGCGGCGATGGCCTTCTGCAGTTCGGCGGCGAGGGTATCGAGCCAGCCGGCGCGGTCTTCGTCGGTGAGCGGGATGCCGGCGCTCATCTTCTCGATGTTGGCGGTGGGGTGGAAGGAATCGCCTTCGATGGCGAACGCGCCGTTGCGCAGGCAAAGCGCCTCACCGACGCTGGATTTGCCGCATCCGGAGACGCCCATGATGAGGACGGCATCGATGGAAGGGGTCATGGAAAGCCTCATTGCTGAGACAGCGCTGTCTTTGTTGGGCGTAACGAAAAGCATCGGCTGCCTCCGTATTCTTGTCATTCTAGTCGGTCTGTCCTGGCGGCTTCGGCAGTAGTGCTCTGATAACGAGCAAGGGGCCGGCGGGCGAGGGGCCAGCGGGAGCTGGTCTCAGGCAATTGCCCTGGTCGCAAGACAGCGCTACCTTAGTGCCTCGATTTTTGTTTGGCAATACGCCCGATGACCGTCAAGAAGAACGACAAGAAGAACGACAAAAGCTCCCGAACCACCGGCCGACCGACACTGGATGAAGTAGCGCGCCGCGCCGGAGTAAGCCCGATCACCGCTTCGCGGGCGCTGCGAGGGGTGAGCACGGTGGCTGAGGAACTGGCGGAAAAGGTCCGACAGGCGGCCAGCGAGTTGGGCTACGTCGCCAACCCGGCCGCCCGTGCGCTGGCCTCCAAGCAGAGCCACAACATCGTGGTGCTGGTGCCGTCGCTGGCGAACCAGCTGTTCATCGAAACCCTCGAAGCCATCCACGCGGTGATGCACCCGCGCGGCCTCGAAGTGCTGATCGGCAACTACCACTATTCCCGCGACGAAGAAGAGAACCTGCTGCGCAACTACCTCTCCTATCAGCCGCGCGGCTTGCTGCTGACCGGCTTTGATCGCACGGAAAGCGCACGACGGATGATCGAGGCGAGCGGCGTGCCGAGCGTCTACATGATGGACCTCGACCCTGGCGCCGGGCTGCACTGCGTGGGCTTCTCGCAGATTCGCGCGGGAGAGGCGGCGGCCAAACATCTGCTCAAGAGCGGCCGCAAACGCCTGGCCTATATCGGCGCGCAGCTGGACCAGCGCACGCTGCTGCGCGGCGAGGGTTATCGCCGCGCGCTGCAGCAGGCTGGCTGCTACGACCCTGCGCTGGAAATCCTCACGCCACGCCCATCTTCGGTGGGCCTTGGCGGCGAGCTGTTTCGCCAGTTGCTGGCCAGCCAGCCGCAGGTGGAAGGCATCTTCTTCGGCAACGACGACCTGGCCCACGGTGCGCTGCTCGAAGCCATGCGTCACGGCATTCGCATCCCCGAACAGGTGGCGGTGCTGGGGTTCAACGACCTGCCCAGCTCGGAATTCATGGTGCCGCGCCTGTCCAGCATCCGCACCCCGCGCAAGGCCATAGGCACCCATGCGGCGGAGCGACTGCTCGACCTGATCAACGACAAACCGGTGAGCGAACCGGTGATGGACCTGGGGTTCGAGTTGATGGTGCGGGAGAGTAGTTGACTCCAGCGCTTTCGTAGGGCGCATAACGCGCCAGCGTTATCCGCCGTGAGGCATCCGGCGGATAACCTGTTCCAGGTTATGCGCCCTACGGATCTGTTCAGGGAAATCGGTACCTCGGCCGTAGGATGGCGTGGAGCGAAGCGATACCCATCAGGTCCGTGCGCCGTCCGCATGGGTATCGCTGCGCTCCACCCATCCTACGAAAGCCCCCTGCAAATCTGCCGCGCATAAAAAAGCCCGCTGGAGCGGCGGGCTGAATGCGGAGGCAAAACAATCCGGCGGGCAAGCCGCCGGAGCAATCACTCAATACGCATCGCTCATCCCATCGGTGATGGTGATGCCCTGCTTGCGCATTTCCTGGATCAACCCGGCGCGGGTGCCGGGCAGGTTCATCAGGGCCTGGTAGCGCGTGGCTTTGACTTCCTCGGCGGTGTACGGCTTGAACTCGGCGGGCATGCTGTCGCCAGCCATGCCGTCCTTGCGCAGCAGCCAGTTGAGCAGGTCGGCCAGTTGCGCGTCGTTCAGCGCGGACTGCGACATGCCCGGCACGCGCACGAGGAATTGCCGCCCTCCGTCCACCTTCAGGAAGTTGCCGACGAAGCCGTGCAGGCGCGGCGTGTCGTTGGCCTTGCTGCCGCTGCCTTCGGTGAGGTGGCAGCCGGCGCACTGCAACTGGTAGTTGGTGGCCGGGGTGTAGCTGAGCTGGGAGATCGGCTTCTGCACCGCCTCGTTGCCGGGCGCCGGGCGCTGGTGCGGATCGGGGATCGCACGGGCCTGGGCGAGGGGAGCGACCAGGCTGCAGAGCAGGGCGCCGACAACGAGACTACGCATGGGACTTCTCCGGACTCAGACCGCGACGCCGCGGATGATGGTGACGGTGCAGTTGTAGATGCGCGATTCCGCGCCCAGGCACCAGTTGACGTCGTTGTTGTTGAACGGACGGTACAGCGGTTCCTCGCTCTCGTTGCGGGTACAGGCGCACTGGGAGCAGCTGTGCTTACCGCAGCAGTCGTTGTAGGAAATGATGTAGTCCTTGCCGTCGGCCGGGTTGCGGCAGGTACCGATCCAGGTCACCTGGGAAGCATCGGTGCCGGGCGGGCAGGAGGTGGTGGTGCCGCCACAGCAGGTGCAGAGGAAGCCGTCGATGGAGCAGTAGCGCCAGTAGTCGCAGCTGTTCGGATCACCCGGGTCGCCCGCCTTCGGCGCTTCGGCGGCCAGGGCCTTGGAGGTGCGGTCGATCGGCAGGATGATCGGCAGCGCCGCGCCGGCCACCAGCAGCGAGCCGAAGCGGCCCAGCAGCTTGCGCCGCGAGGTGACGTTGGCCACCTGGCGGGAGGAGCGCTCGAACAGGTTGTCGAGGAATTTCATTCTTGTTCTCTCCGTGATCAGTGGCTGTGGCCGTGGCTGGCGTCGTGGGTGTGCACGCCGTTGTGGCTGTGGCCATTCATGTACTGCTGCAGGGTGGCGCTGCCCAGGTGCTCGACCTCGAACAGGCTGTCCAGGTGCTCGCGGGAGTTCACCAGGCCCTTGGCGCGCAGCACGCCCTTGCTGTCGATCAGCGCGGCGTAGGGCAGCTTGCCGATCTGGTAGGTCATGCCGACTTCCGGGCCGACCACGTAGGCGGCTTTTTCCAGGCCGTGCTCGGCGATCAGCGCCTGCTGGGCGGCCATGTCGCCGTCGCTGACGTAGATCACTTCCAGCTCGCCGGCCTTGTCCTTGGCGATGGATTTGATCGCCGGCAGCAGCGATTTGCAGATCGGGCAGGTCGGCGAGAGGAAGAACAGCAACTGGCCGCGCTCGCCTTCATAGCCGAAGTTGACCGGGCGACCGTGGCGGTCGGCGGCGGTGACTTTCGGCGCGGGCTCGTTGACGGCCACACCCTTGTCGACCATCAGCGCGCCGGCCGGAGCGATACGGCCATGCAGGACGCCGATCTGGCGCACCAGCGCCATCACGGTGAAGGCGAGGGCGATGAGCAGCACCCAGAGAAGAATGTTGGAAACGATCAGGCCTTCCATTTGTTCACCTTCCGATGAGTTTGAGCAGACGGGGATGGTTCGCCAGCAGGCTGTCGGCCGCGGCGTACAGGAGCAGGGTGACGGCGCTGGCCGCGAGGATCACGAAGGCGTCGAACACGCCCAGCTCGCGAGCCTGCGGAGCGCTGGCGGCGAGCAGGGCGAGCGCCGCGATGATCGCGTTGCGCAGCAGCAGCACCGGGCGCAGCGGTTGCATCTGGCCGGGGCCGGAGCAGCCGCAGTCGATGTCACGACGACCGCGCCAGAGGTTGATGCCGATGGCGCCGGCATAGAACAGGATCAGCGCCGTGGCGGCCAGGGCCGCCACATGGCGACTCGCCGGCACCAGCAGGGCGAAGGCAATGACGCCCTCGACCACCGGCAGCACGCGGGCCACTGGGCCGACCAGCGAGGCCGGCAGCAGGCCGTAGTCTTCGACCTGGCGGGCGAAGCGCATCGGCGCGCGCAGCTTGTGGCTGGCGGCGCTGGCGAGCAGCACCGCAACGGCCACCGCACTGGCGATGATCAGGATCGGATCGGAAAACATATCCGTACCTCTCAGGGATGACTTGCTAAAAAGGCTTAGTGGCTCAGGACCAGGATCGGCGTCTTGGCGATCTTGTCCATGCTGCCGTTGTACTTGCCGGTCTTCAGGTCGAAGATCTGCAGGCCGCCTTCGATGTCGGTGCCCAGCAGCAGCGGCTTGTCGTCGGTGGTGGCGTGCAGGCTCCACACCGGCTTGGGCGCTTCCAGGGTGCCGATCTTCTTCTGCGTCTTCAGGTCGTAGACCCAGATGAACGGGCTCGGGTCTTCCCATTTGCCGGCGCTGTGCTCTTCATGCATCAGCACGTACATGCGGTTCAGCTTGGGCGCTACGGCCATCAACTGCCAGCCGCCGGTGCCCCAGCCCTTCTTGCGTTCTTCGTCGGTGGTCAGCGACCAGCTCGGCAGCATCTTCGGCTTGTCGCCGGAAACGTCCACCGGCTTGACCATGCCGTCGGTGGTCACGAAGAAGTAGGTCTCGCCCACGGCCAGGCCGCGTTCGTTGAGCTTCTCCTTGTTCGGGTCGAAGAAGGGAGTCTGGCTGCGGCCGACTTCCTTGCCGTCGTCGCCGATCCTGGTGATCTGCAGCTGGCCGTCACCGCACAGCGAGGCGAAGCTGCGCTTGCCCACCGGGTAGTTGAGCACGCAGCCGCTGATGGCGATTTCGCTGGCGACCTTTTTCTCCTGCGTATCGACCACGGTGACCGAGGTGGACGGGGTGAAGTTGTAGATGTAGACGAAGCGGTCGTCGGAGCTCGCGCCCAGGGCGTACTTCTGGGTCAGGATCGAGGCGCGCTTGGCCGGGATTTCCACTTCCCACTTCGGACGCAGGTTCGAGGTGTCCCAGGCGGTCAGCACGTCGGTGCGCACGCCTCGGGTGCCGCGGGAGTAGAAGGTGTCGGCGGAGTACAGGGTCTTCTCGTCGTGGCTCAGGGTGGACGGAGCGACGAAGCCGGTGCTGACCATGCCGAGCATCTTCTTCTGCTCGGGGTCGACCACGGTGACGCGGCCGGCGATGAAGTTCTCGAACTCCACGTCGACGATGTACGCACGGTGCGGCGAGGGCGGGAACGGCAAGACGGTCTCACCGATGCTCTCGGTCGGCAGCTCGGCGTGGGCTGCGCTCATCGCGAGGCAGGTGCCCAGCGCGAGGACCGATGGAGCGAGGAACCTGGCGACGCTCATTGGGTTACTCCCTATTCTTGTGTTGGCGGGCTTTTCGTGGCTTGTCCGCCAGCCACGGGGAGTGGATGGCGGACGGAAGATTGAGGAGAGTCTGCCTGTGTCGGGGTGCGCCGGACTTGTTGTCCGTGCCATTTCCTTGTCTGGGGGTGACAGGGTGTCGCAGGGAGAAAGTGCAGACGGCCGTGGCGTTTGGAAGGAGAAAATCCGCCGAACGGCACAGACATGGATCAAGGCTTTCGTCAGTTTTGGTGCGAAAAAGCTGCATCGTGCCCCGAAAATCCGCACAATGCACATTTGAGCTATCTTGAAACGCCGTTACACCCACCGGAAGTGTGCATTGTGAACAGTTCACAATGTTCGACATGCTCAAAATTTCCGCGTCGTTCCTGATTGGCTTTTCCGGCCCGCTATTTGCGTTGTGCCGGGAGTCCTCAACCAATCCTCGCGGAGACATCTGATGAGTTCCCCCAGTGAGTTCCCCCTGAGCGCGACGCCCAGGGAAGGGCGCAAAGGCCTGCTGCCCATCGCCATGGTCCTGTTCAGCTTCACCTTCTTCACCGGCACCATGTTCGCCGGCGGCAAGATCGGCATGGCCTTCGACTTCGTCGACATGCTCTGGGTCGCCTTCATCGGCAACGTGTTGCTCGCCATCTACGCCGCCGCCCTTGGCCTGATCGCCTCGCGCAGCGGCCTGAACACCGTGCTGATGGGGCGTTTCTGCTTCGGCGAGCGCGGCAGCAAGCTGTCCGACTTTCTCCTCGGCTTCGCCGAACTGGGCTGGTACGCCTGGGGCACTGCCACCGTGGCCATCGTGCTGGTGAAGATGCTGAGCCTGCCCGAGTGGCTGAACATCCCGCTGATGGTGGTGTTCGGCCTGCTGTTCTCGGTCACCGCGATCATCGGCTTCAAGGGGCTGGACATCATGTCCCGCGTGTCGGTGCCGCTGATGTTCATCCTGCTGGTGGCCTCGATGGTCATCGCGACCAACCACGCCGGCGGCTGGAGCGGCCTGCTGGCGAAGGAGCCGAGCCAGACGCTGACCTTCTCCGCCGCCGTGACCATGGTCTTCGGCACCTTCGCCAGCGGCGCGACCCAGGCCACCAACTGGACGCGCATGGCCCGCAGCGGGCGCATCGCGGTGATCGCCAGCGTGGTCGCCTTCCTCATCGGCAACGGCCTGATGATCGTCGCCGGCGCCTGGTGCGCGATCGTCTACCAGAACGCCGACATCGTCGAAGTGATGGTGCTGCAGGGCCTGTCCTTCGCCGCGGTGATCATGCTCTGCCTGAACCTGTGGACCATCCAGGGCCCGACCATCTACAACGTCTCCGCCGCCGCCTGTCACCTGGTGCGCAGCGAGCGCCGCCGCACCATGACCCTGCTGGCCGCCGGTATCGGCATCATCCTGGCCATCGGCGGCATGTACGAGTGGCTGATCCCGTTCCTGGTGCTGCTCGGCTCGATCATCCCGCCGTTGGGCGGCGTGATCATGGCGGACTACTGGTACCGCAACCGCGGTGAATACCCGGCGCTGGTGGGCACCCACATCCCGGCGTTCAACGTCTCCGGCCTGGTGTCCTACGCCGTCGGCGCGGGCCTGGCCTACGCCTCGCCGTGGATCGCACCGCTGGTGGGCATCGCCGCCTCGGCCATCTGCTACATCGTCCTCACCGAAGTCACCCGCGCCCGCGCGCCGGTGGCCGAGCCGCGCGCTTGAGCCTGAGCGTCGAGGAAATCCTCCGTCTGCCGGGGCTGGAAAGCCTCGCGCTGCGGGCCGGCGCGCGCAATGTGCATCGCAGCGTGCGCTGGTCCTACGTGGCGGAAAACGTCGGCATTGCCGACTGGGTGATGGGCGGTGAGCTGGTGTTCGTTACCGGCATCAACCACACCCGTGACGAAGCCAACCTGTTGCAACTGGTGCGCGAAGGCGTCGCCAGCGGCATCGCCGGCATCGTCATTCTTACCGGTGACGAGTTCATCCAGCGCATTCCCGAGTCCGTGGTGCATCTGGCCGAGGTGGAAGGGCTGCCGCTGATCGAGCAGCCCTACGCGCTGAAGATGGTCATCGTCACCCACCTGATCGGCACGGCGCTGGTGCAGATGACCCAGGTGAAGACCTCGCGCCGGGACATCCTCGGCCAGTTGCTGAGCGGCGACTTCCCCAGCCTGGAGATCGTACGTCGCCGCGCACAACACCTGGAGTTGCCGCTGGAAGCCCCGCGGCGCCTGGTGGCGCTGCGGCTGTCCGGCGTCGACAGGCTGTTCCAGCAGCACGAACCGGAAGAGGCCGAGCGCGCACTGCAGCTGACTCGCCAGCGCCTGCTCGACCATCTCGAAAGCTGGCAGCAGGAGCGCCCCGAGCGCCTGCCGGTGGTGATCCAGGGCGACCTGTTCGTCCTGCTGCTGACCGATTCCGAAAGTGCCGAGCGCCCCGAACTGCACGCCCTGGCCGCCGAACTGCAGCGGGAGCTGGCTCCGCTGCGCGCTTACCTTGGGCTGTCTGCCCGCGCCGATTCCTGCGCGGAATATCCCCGCGCGCTGCTCGAAGCGCGCCAGGCGCTGGATGTCGCCGAAGGCATGCAGGCGCCGGGCGGCGTCTGCGACTACCGTGAGCTGGGCGTGCTGCGCCTGCTGCGGGCGATCCCCGATCGCGCGGTGATCGAGCAGTTCATGAAGGACACCCTCGGCCCGCTCAACGATGCGGGCCGCAAACAGCCGCACCTGCTGATCGAGACGCTCGACGCGCTGGTCCAGGAAGGCGGCAACGCGCTCAAGGCGGCACAGCGCCTGGGCATCCATCGCAACACCCTGAACCAGCGGATTGCGCGCATCGAGGCCCTCAGCGGCCAGTCCCTGGACGACGCGCAATTCCGCCTGAATACCTCCGTGGCGCTGCTCATCTGGCGCATGTCCAGCGCGCCGCGCCACGAATAGCCTGAAGAGGACCTTTGATCCCATGAAAATCATCAACGCCTCCCTGCGCAAGCAGACCGGCCTGTTCACCATCCGCTGCGAAGGCGACGTCATCGCCGAAGTCGTCCAGCAAGCCGGCACCCTGGCCGCCAGCGGCGACGACATCGACGCCCGCGGCAACCTGGCCATCGCCCCGCTGGTGGAGCCGCACATCCACCTCGACGCCACCCTGACCGCCGGCGAGCCGGAGTGGAACATGAGCGGCACGCTGTTCGAGGGCATCGAGCGCTGGGCCCAGCGCAAGGAAACCATTACGCACGAGGACACCAAGTCCCGCGCCCACACCACCATCCGCATGCTGGCCGCCCACGGCATCCAGCACGTGCGCACCCACGTCGACGTGACCGATCCGACCCTGGCGGCGCTCAAGGCCATGGTGGAAGTGCGCGAAGAGGCGCGGCACCTGGTGGACCTGCAGATCGTCGCTTTCCCGCAGGAGGGCATCGAGTCCTACGAGGGCGGCCGCGAGTTGATGGAAGAGGCGATCCGCCTGGGCGCCGACGTGGTCGGTGGCATCCCGCACTTCGAAAACACCCGCGAGCAGGGCGTCAGCTCGATCAAGTTCCTCATGGACCTGGCCGAGCGCACCGGTTGCCTGGTGGACGTGCACTGCGACGAGACCGACGACCCGAACTCGCGCTTCCTCGAAGTGCTCGCCGAGGAAGCCCGCGTGCGCGGCATGGGCGGCCGCGTCACCGCCAGCCACACCACGGCCATGGGTTCCTACGACAACGCCTACTGCTCCAAGTTGTTCCGCCTGCTCAAGCGCTCGGGCATCAACTTCGTCTCCTGCCCGACCGAGAGCATCCACCTGCAGGGCCGCTTCGACACCTTCCCGAAACGCCGCGGCGTGACCCGCGTGGCCGAGATCGACCGCGCCGGCATGAACGTCTGCTTCGGCCAGGATTCGATCAAGGACCCGTGGTACCCGCTGGGCAACGGCAACATCCTGCGCGTGCTGGATGCCGGCCTGCACATCTGCCACATGATGGGCTTCGACGACCTGCAGCGCGCGCTGGACCTGGTCACCGACAACAGCGCTCGCGCACTGAACCTGGGTGCGCGCTACGGTATCGCCGCCGGCCGTCCGGCCAACCTGCTGGTGCTGGGCGTGGACAGCGACTACGAAGCGGTGCGCCAGCAGACCAAGGCGCTGTACTCGATCCGCAATGGCCGCGTACTGATGAAGCGCGAGCCGGAGAAGGTTGAGCTGGCCGAGGGCTGATCGGCTTCCTGTAGGAGCGGGCTCGCTCGCGAACCTTGGCCCCGCTGCCGGGCCATTCGCGAGCAAGGACTGGGCGTCCCCTCGGTCCTGCGAGATCAAAATCCCTCTTCACTAGTCCTGTAGGGCGGATAACGCCGGAGGCGTTATCCGCCAGCTGGCGGATAACCCGTGCCGGGTTATGCGCCCTACGTGAGCCACAGATGCAATTCGTAGGATGGCGTGGAGCGAAGCGATACCCATCAGTTCCGTGCACCGACCGCATGGGTATCGCTGCGCTCCACCCATCCTACGGGTGTCAGAGCTCTCTGCTCAGGGCACCATCGCCATGCCCACGCCGAAGCGGTTCCAGGCGTTGATGGTGGCGATGGCCAGGGTCAGGTTGGCGATCTCGGCGTCGCTGAAGTGCTCGCGCAGGGCGTCGAACTGGTGCTGCGGGGCGTGCTTCTCCGGCAGGCGGGTGAGGCTTTCCACCCAGGCCAGCGCGGCGCGTTCGCGCTCGGTGAAGAAGCGGGTTTCCTCCCACACGCTCAGGGTCTGCAGCCGTGCCTCGGTCTCGCCAGCCTTGCGGGCGTCGTTGGCGTGCATGTTCACGCAGTAGGCGCAGCCGTTGATCTGCGAGGCGCGCAGGCGGATCAGCTCCAGCAGCGAGGTTTCCAGGCCGGATTTGGCCAGTGCCTGTTCCAGGCCGATCATGGCCTTGTAGGCGTCGGGGGCGGCCTTGGCCCATTCGATACGTGCGCTCATGGTGGTCTCCAGTGGGGCCCGCGGTAGTGCGGGAATGGAGCTAAGGTAACGCCGACTCCCCGGCGTTCGAATAGCCAATTCCCGGCAATACCGGCAGACCAATGGAGCCAATCCCGGCTATGCGCTGGGCGCTCAGTCCCAACCGCCTGGGCAACCCTTGCAGCCCGCCATGTTGCTGCCCTGGAAGTTGCCGAAGCGCTGGCGGCTGCCGCGCAGGTCGGCATCTTCCAGATTTGCTTCGGCCAGCTTCACTTCCTGCAGGTTGGCGTCGCGCAGGTCGGCGCCCTTGAGGTCGGCGCGGGACAGCCAGGTCATTTCCAGGTCGGCAGCACGCAGGTTGGCCTGGTGCAGCTTGCCGCCGCTCAGGCGGGCGAACTCCAGGTACGCGGCGGTCAGGTCTGCGCCTTGCCATTGCGCGCCCTGGGCGAACAGCCCCCAGGCCTGGATGGCGACCAGCTTGGCGCCACTCAGGTCCGCGCCACGCAGGTTGGACTGCTGCAGGCTGGCGCGGGTCAGGTCGGCACCATTCAGTTTTGCCTTTTGCAGATCCGCCAGGTCCAGCTTGGCGTGGCGCAGGTCGGCTCCGGCAAGGTTGGCACCGGAGAGGTTCATCCGCGTCAGGTCCTGGTTACGCAGGTCGGCACCGCGCAGGTCGGCGTTGGGACATTGGCTGTCCGGCTCGATACGGCAGCCAGCGATGACGGTGGCCCCGTCGTCTTCGGGTACTTCAGCCGGCTGGCTGGTGGCGAAGGCGAGGGTGGAGAGGGGGAAGAGCAGGCAGGCAAACAGGCGCATGGCAATCTCCTGGGAACGTGAAAAGGCCCGCGCCGGAGCCGGCGCGGGCCTGTGCATCAACGGCTGGCGGTCTTGTTGTCCCAGCTGGGCAGCTTGAACACCCAGAAGGAACCGCCCTGGGCCACCGGCTTGGTCAGCTCGGCCATGTCGCCGCCCCACAGCGGCACCGCGCCGCCGTAGCCGACGGTCACGCCGATGTACTGCTCGCCGTCCTGTTCCCAGGTGATGGGCGGAGAGACGATGCCGCTGCCGGTCTGGAACTGCCACAGCTCCTTGCCGGTCTTGGCGTCGAAGGCCTTGAGGTAGCCCTCGCCGGTGCCGGTGAACACCAGGTTGCCGGCGGTGGCCAACACACCGGCCCAGAGCGGCAGGTGGTCCTTGTATTCCCATTCCACCTTGCCGGTGGAGGGGTTCATGGCGCGCAGCGTGCCGACGTGGTCGTCATACATGCGCTTGATGCGGAAGCCCATGCCCAGGTAGGCGCTGCCCTTGGCGTAGTTCACTTCCTCGGTCCAGTAGTCTTCCTTCCAGTGGTTGGCGGGGACGTAGAACAGCCCGGTGTCCTGGCTGTAGGCCATGGGGTTCCAGTTCTTGCCGCCGAGGAACGGCGGCGAGACCTCCACGGCCTTGCCGTGCTTCTGCCCAGGCTCCGGCAGCGGCGGGCGCTGGCCTTCGTTCTCCACCGGGCGGCCGGTCTTCAGGTCGATGTGGCTGGCCCAGGTGATGTTGTCGACGAAGGGGAAGGCGTTCTGCAGCTTGCCGTTGGTCCGGTCGACCACATAGAAGAAGCCGTTGCGGTCGGCGTGGGCGGTGGCCTTGACGATCTTGCCGTCCTGGGCCTTGTAGTCGAACAGCACCAGTTCGTTGTTGCCGGAGAAGTCCCAGGCGTCGTTGGGCGTGTGCTGGTAGAACCACTTCACCTCGCCGGTGCTCGGGTCGACGCCGACCTGGCCGGAGGTGTAGAGGCTGTCGTAATCGTGCGGGTTGCCGCCCTTGGCGGTGCGCGCCCAGGTATTCCACGGGCCGGGGTTGCCGGCGCCGACGATGATGGTGTTGGTCTCGGCATCGAAGCTCGCGCTCTGCCACGGGGCGCCGCCGCCGTGGCTCCAGGCCTCGACCTTGCCGGTGGGGGAGTTCTTGTCCTCCGGCCAGGAGGGTGCCTTCACGTCGCCCGTGGGAGTGCTGTCCTTGCCATTGAGGCGGCCCATGTGGCCCTCGACGAAGGGCCGCATCCACACCTCTTCGCCGGTGTCCGGGTCGCGGGCGAACAGGCGGCCGACCACGCCGAACTCGTCGCCCGAGCTGCCGTGGATCAGCAGCACCTTGCCGGTCTTGCCGTCCTTCACGATGGTCGGCGCGCCGGTCATGGTGTAGCCGGCGCCGTGGTCGCCGAACTTCTTCTTCCAGACCACCTTGCCGGTCTTCTTGTTCAGCGCCACGACCGAGGCGTCGAGGGTGCCGAAGTAGATCTTGTCGCCATAGATGGCAGCGCCGCGGTTGACCACGTCGCAGCACGGACGGATGTCGTCGGGCAGGCGGTGGTTGTAGGTCCACAGGCGCTTGCCGGTCTTCGCGTCGAGGGCGAACAGCCGCGAGTAGGAGGCGGTCACGTAGACCACGCCGTCGCTGACGATGGCCTGGGACTCCTGGCCGCGCTGCTTCTCGTCGCCGAAAGAGTAGGACCAGGCCGGGGTCAGCTTGAACACGTTGTCGGCATTGACCTGCTTGAGCGGGCTCCAGCGCTGGGCATTGGTGCCCATGCCGTACTGCAGCACGTCGCCGGTGGTCTTGTGGTCGTTGGCGATGTCGTCCCAGGTCACATCCTTGGCCAGGGCGGAGCCGCCGGCGGTGACGGCGATGGCGCAGGCGAGGCTGCTGAGGACGAGGTGCAGGGGGACTGTTGTTGTTCTCATGGTGGGTTTCCCGTGATGGATGGCGGCAGGCCGCTGCACGTGCCGCGGCGAATCCATGGTGGGAGGAGGGCGTGCTGGCGGGGAACGGAAAAGCTCCCGGCGATGCCGGGACTATTTCCCGGTACGGGCATGACTTGGGCTTGCTGCCAAAGCGCCGGCAGTGGCCGACCGGCGTTCTAGTACGAAGGGAGTAGACGGGAGCATCCAAAGCAGGATTCGGCCGTCGGTCGCGCGTTCTTACCATCGTCATCACTGGCGTCTTTCCGGGCGCCGTGCCTTGCCAAGCATCTCGATGAGAGGATGAAGTGATGAACAACAAGAACGTGCTGTGCGGCCTGCTGTTGATGGCCGGCCTGGGTGTCTCGGGCCTGGCCCTGTCCCACGGCAATGTGACGCCCCAGGCAGTGGATACCACGGGGCTGGAACCATTGGGCAAGGAATGGCGCGACACCAACCCCTACCGCGAGCCCTACGCCAACCACGCCAAGGCGGTGGAGATCGGCGCTTCGGCCTACAACCAGAACTGCGCGCGCTGCCATGGCCTGGAGGCCAAGTCCGGCGGCATCGCCCCCGACCTGCGCATGCTCGACGTGGGCGCCGAGGGTGACGAGTGGTTCAAGGAGCGGGTGATCAACGGCGCGGTACGCGACGGTGCGGTGTACATGCCGAAGATGGCCGACTTCATCAGCCAGGAAGGCCTCTGGGCAATCCGCACCTACCTGGACAGCGTGCACGTGGACGAGTGATCGCCATGCGCCTGCCCAATCTGCTGATCGGCCTGCTGCTGAGTGCGGCCCTGTGCCTGCTGCTGGGGCAGGCGCAGGCCGGTGTGCGCCCCTACGAAGACATGATCGCGAGCGGTGTCCTGCGGGTCGCCGTCTACGAGAACTTCCCGCCCTACAGCTTCATGCAGGACGGGCAGCCGCGCGGGGTCGATATCGATCTCGCGCAGCACCTGGCCAGCGGCCTGGGCATGCGCGCGGAGTTCCTCTGGGTAACCCCCGGCGAACGCCTGGACGATGACCTGCGCAACTTCATCTGGAAAGGCCACTACCTGCGCCCCGGCGTGGTCGCCGACGTGATGCTGCGCGTGCCCTACGACCGCCAGTACGCCAACCGGCGCAACGATGTCGGCGAGTTCGCCAACGAGCAGGTGGTGATGTTCGGCCCCTACCAGCGCGAGCGCTGGCAGGTCGTCAGCGATGACCGTCGGCTGGCGGAAGTGGACACCATCGCGGCGTTCCGCGAACACCCCATCGGCGTCGAACTGGACAGCGTGCCGTCGTTCTACCTGACCTCGGTGCTGGGCGGCCAGCTCAGCCGCATGACCATCCACTTCCCCAGCACCCAGGCGGCCTTCGACGGCATGCGCGCGGGCAAGGTGGACGCGGTGATGGCCCTGCGTGGCGAGCTGGACTGGATGCGCGCGCAAGCCGCCGACGAGCACCTGAAGAACGCCGAGAACACCTACCCCAACCTCGGCCAGCCCGAGTGGGACATCGGCATGGCGGTGCATGAAAGCAATCGCCAGCTCTCCAATGCCCTGGACGGCGAACTGGAGGAACTGGTGCGCAGCGGTGAGATGGAGAAGCTCTATGCGGCCTACGGCGTGCGTTACGAGCTGCCGGGGCTCTACCAGGACGTGCAATGAGGGAGACATGATGCGCAGGCGCCAGATGTTGCTCGGGCTGTGCGGCTTGCCGCTGCTGGCCGCGGCGGTGGAGGGCGACCCGATGCCCTCGGTGATGTGGGAGTACCACCACAAGCGCCTGCTCAATGGCGAGCCCTACGTCTTCGACGAGCGGGTCAGGCTGGGTGTGCCGCCGTTCGCCGAGGACTCCCGCCAGGTACCGGTGGAGGTCGACGCCCGCGCCTTGCCGGGGCGCTTCGACCGGCTGCTGCTATGGGCCGAGCTGAACCCGATTCCCCATGTGCTGACGCTTTACCCTGGCGTGCACCTGGAGCCGCTGCTGGCAGTGCGCATCCGTATCGAACAGGCCACGCCGATCCGCGCCGCGCTGCGGGACGAGCAGGGAGTCTGGCATGTCGGCTCGGCGTGGATCGATGCGGCCGGTGGCGGCTGCACAGCGCCCAGCGTGGTGCGTGCGCAACCGGGCTGGGAGGACCGGCTCGGCCAGGTCCATGGCGAGTCCTACCCCAAAGGAGAGTACAGCCGCGTGCGCCTGTCGGTCTCGCACCCGATGGACAACGGCCTGGTCGGCGGCATCCCCGAGTTCTACCTCGACCATGCCGAACTGCGGGGGCCGGAAGGCGAGGTCTTCGCCCGACTGGACCTGTTCCCGGCGGTCAGCGAGAACCCGACCTTCACCTTCGAAGTGCGCGGCCACCCGCATACCGAGCTCTGGCTGCACGACAACAACGGCAACGAATTCCAGGCCGCTCTGCGCTGACGCCGCACTGCGCCAACGAGGTGCCCATGCGTTTCCTCCTGATCGCCCTCGCGTGCCTGTGCCTGCCGGCACTGGCCGACCTGCAGTACCACCTTCAGCCCCGACAGATCGCCGAGGGCACCTGGGTGGTGGAAGGCAGCACCGACAACTTTGCCAAGGACAACGGTGGCGCTATCGTCAACGTCGCCTTCATCGACACCGGCGACGGCGTGCTGGTGATCGACAGCGGTCCGTCAAAGCGCTATGGCGAAACCCTGCGTGCGCTGATCCAGCAGACCACCGGCAAGCCGGTGAAGCACGTGCTGCTGACCCACCATCACCCCGACCACGTGCTGGGCAACCAGGCCTTCACCGACGTGCCCATCGGCGCGCTGGCCGGCACCAGTAAATTGCTGAAAGAGCAGGGCAACGCCATGGCGGAGAACATGTACCGCCTGGTCGGCGACTGGATGCGTGGCACTGAGGTCGTGCTGCCCACCGAGACGGTGGAGCCCGGTGAATGGCAGATGGGCAGCCACCGCTTCCGCCTGCTGGGCTTGCGCGGGCACACTGGCGCGGACCTGGCGATTCTCGACGAAACCACCGGCGTGCTGTTCGCCGGGGATATCGTCTTCTACCAGCGCGCACTGACCACGCCGAACAGCCCCGGCCTGGATGTGTGGCTCGGTGACCTCGATACCCTGCAGCTGCTGCCGTGGAAACAGATCGTCCCCGGCCATGGCCCCATCGCCACGGATGCCGCGCCGTTTGCGCAGATGCGCGATTACCTGGGCTGGCTCGACACTGTGATGCGTGACGGCATCGCCCAGGGCGCGGACATGAACGACCTGCTGCGCACGCCGATTCCGGACCGTTTCGCCGGCATCAGCCTGACGCGCTATGAGCTGATCCGCAGCGTCAGCCACCTGTATCCGCGCTATGAGCAGAAGGCTCTGCCGCGCGTCGATGAGCAATAGCCATTTCAGCGGAGGTTTCGGTGCGCGCGCAGGCCCTCACCCCAACCCTCTCCTGGAGGGAGAGGGGGGCTGTCTGGAGCGGCTTTGCTGCTCGCCGCTCCGATCTGCCCTTCCTGTAGGAGCGAGTTTGCTCGCGAACCTTCCAGCAGGATGCATTCCTGCTTTCGCCCCTCGCGCCGAACGGCTTCCTCTCCCCCTGGGAGAGGGCTGGGGTGAGGGGCTCGTAACCCCGTTCAGACAACGCAGTGGCCGGGGAATCCGCTTCGCGAGCAAGCTCGCTCCTACAGGGACAAGGCTCGCCCATCCAGCCCTTAAAAGCCCCGCATTTCGCACCGCTGCAGCCCGGTATTGCTACCAAGGAACTAGGAAATTCGGCACTGCGTTCAATTGTTGGCCTGCCGTGCCAAACCAAGAATCTGCGACAGACCGGGAAATTTTCCCGGGTACAACAACAATCGCAGAGGCGCACCGCCATGAGACAGCTTCAACCTTTCGCCCGCACCGTGCTGTTCACCGCCATCGGCCTGGCCAGCCTGGGCGCCCACGCCGGCGTCACCGACCAGGACATCAGTGATGCCGCCAAGCGCACCGACCAGATCGTGGTCAACGGCATCAACCAGCAGGGCCAGCGCTTCAGTCCGTTGAACACGCTGAACAGCGATAACGTGAAGGAGCTGCGGCCGGTGTGGGCGCTGTCCTTTGGCGGCGAGAAGCAACGTGGCCAGCAGGCGCAACCGCTGATCAAGGACGGCGTGATGTACGTCACCGCCTCCTACTCGCGGGTGTTCGCCGCCGATGCGCGCACCGGGCGCAAGCTCTGGCAGTACGACGCACGCCTGCCCGACGGCATCATGCCGTGCTGTGACGTGATCAACCGTGGCGTGGCGCTGTATGGCGACCTGGTGATCTTCGGCACCCTCGACGCCAAGCTGGTCGCCCTGAACAAGGACACCGGCAAGGTGGTGTGGAAGAAGACCGTGGCCGACTACAAGGCCGGTTACTCCATTTCCGCGGCGCCGCTGATCGCCAAGGGCAAGCTGATCACCGGCGTCGCCGGCGGCGAGTTCGGCGTGGTCGGCAAGATCGAGGCCTACAACCCCACCAACGGTGAGCTGCTGTGGAGCCGCCCGACCGTGGAAGGCCACATGGGCTACGTCTACAAGGACGGCAAGCCGGTGGAGAACGGCATCTCCGGCGGCGAAGCGGGCAAGACCTGGCCGGGCGACCTGTGGAAGACCGGCGGCGCGGCGCCGTGGCTGGGCGGCTACTACGACCCGAGCACCGACTCGCTGTTCATCGGCACCGGCAACCCGTCGCCGTGGAACTCGCACCTGCGTCCGGGCGACAACCTGTTCTCCTCCTCGCGCCTGGCGCTGAACCCGGAAGATGGCTCGATCAAGTGGCACTTCCAGACCACCCCGCACGACGGCTGGGACTTCGACGGCGTCAACGAGCTGGTGTCCTTCGACTACAAGGACGGCGGCAAGACCGTGCAGGCTGCGGCCACCGCTGACCGCAACGGCTTCTTCTATGTGCTCGACCGCACCAACGGCAAGTTCATCCGTGGCTTCCCCTTCGTCGACAAGGTGACCTGGGCCAAGGGCCTGGACGAGAACGGCCGGCCGATCTACGACGACGCCCACCGCCCGGGCGCGCCGGGCGAGGGTGGCGAGAAGGGCACGTCGGTGTTCGTCGCGCCGTCCTTCCTCGGCGGCAAGAACTGGATGCCCATGGCCTACAGCCAGGACACCGGGCTGTTCTACGTGCCGTCCAACGAGTGGGGCATGGACATGTGGAACGAGAACATCGCCTACAAGAAAGGCGCGGCGTACCTCGGCGCGGGCTTCACCATCAAGCCGCTGAACGAGAAGTACATCGGCGTGCTGCGCGCCATCGATCCGAAGACCGGCAAGCAGGTCTGGCGCTACGA
The DNA here is from genome assembly GCF_001672555.2 of Pseudomonas sp. AU11447. Lineage (NCBI taxonomy): Bacteria > Pseudomonadati > Pseudomonadota > Gammaproteobacteria > Pseudomonadales > Pseudomonadaceae > Pseudomonas > Pseudomonas sp. AU11447. Next base: position 65,943 of record NZ_LZDG02000054.1, read on the forward strand.
GAACTACGCGCCGCTGTGGGGCGGCGTGCTGGCGACCCACGGCAACCTGGTGTTCACCGGCAACCCCGAGGGCTACCTGATGGCCTTCGACGCCAAGACCGGCAAGAAGCTCTACCAGTTCAACACCGGCTCGGGCGTGATCGCCTCGCCGATCACCTGGGAAATGGACGGCGAACAGTACGTGACCGTTCTCTCCGGCTGGGGCGGCGCGGTGCCGCTGTGGGGCGGCGAGGTGGCCAAGCGGATCAAGGACCTGGACCAGGGCGGGATGATCTGGACCTTCAAGCTGCCCAAGGACCTGGTGGCGAAGAAGTGATGTGCCCGTGAGGTGAGCAGGGGCCGGCCATTGTGCCGGCCCATTGTTTTGGCGCGCTGTTGGCGCTGTTCGCGTGCATGGCCTTTGGGCGTTTCTGCGCCGCATCTGTGTGCGCGGATGCATTGGGTTTCGCCCCCTCGGGCGACCTACTTTGGCAAACGACGGATGGCCGCCCCGCCCAAAGTAGGCAAAGGTCTTGCCCCGGACATCCGGTTTTTCGCTTAGGCGAAAAATTCCCTCGTCGAAGCGCAGTTTCAGGGGCCCGAACTAGGCGTCCCCCCACGAAGGGCCATCCCTGGCCCAT
>NZ_LZDG02000055.1:0-1490 GCF_001672555.2 Pseudomonas sp. AU11447
GCGAGAACGTCACCTTCACCTACCAGGCGAAGGACAACAACGGCGCGCTGAGCGACCCGCAGACCATCACCATCACCATTACCGGCAGCAACGACGCACCGGTGGCCAGCGCCACCAGCGGCGCCGTGAAGGAAGATGCGCAGATCAGCGGCCAGCTCGCCGCCACCGACGCCGACGATGGCGCCAAGCTCACCTACACGCTGGACAAGACTGCCCCGGCCGGCTTCAGCGTCGAYGCCGACGGCAAGTGGTCCTTCGATGCCAGCGTCAGCGAATACCAGCACCTGAAAGCSGGKGCCACCCAGACCATCCAGGTGCCGTTCACCGTCACCGATGARCACGGCGCCACCAGCTCCAGCAGCCTGACCATCACCATCACCGGCACCAACGATGCGCCGGTGGCCCAGGCTGCCAGCGCAGCGGGCACYGAAGACAAGCTCAGCTTCGGCAAACTGGTCGCCACCGACGTGGACGACGGCGCCAAGCTCAGCTTCAGCCTCAACGACAAGGCRCCGGCCGGCTTCACCCTGCTCAAGGACGGCACCTGGGCCTTCAACGGCCTGAACCCGGCCTACCAGAGCCTCGCYGCCGGYGAGACCAAGGTCYTGTCGATCGACTACACCGTCACCGACGAACACGGCGCCACCAGCACCAACACCCTGACSCTSACCGTYACCGGCACCAACGACACGCCGATCGCCCTGCCCTCGCTGACCTTCGTCCGCGAAGACGCGCAGATCAGCGGCGAGCTCAAGGCCATCGACGTCGACAACGGCGCCCAGCTGACCTTCAGCCTGAACCAGGCCGCCCCGGCSGGCCTGACCCTGGGCAGCGACGGCAAGTGGAGCTTCGACGCCAGCGATGCCGCCTACCAGCACCTGAARGCYGGTGCGGTRCAGGTCATCAACGTGCCCTACACCGTCACCGACGARCAYGGCGCGAGCACCCAGAGYTCCCTGGTGATCACCGTCACCGGCACCAACGATGCYCCGCGCGCTGATGCCGCCACCGCTGCGGCAGTGGAAGACCAGGTCAGCAAGGGCCAGCTCACCGCCACCGACGTGGACGATGGCGCCAAGCTGAGCTTCAGCGTCTCCGGCAACCCGCCGGCCGGCTTCACCCTGAAGACCGACGGCAGCTGGACCTTCGACGGCAAGAACCCGGCCTACCAGTCCCTCGCCGAAGGCGAGACCAAGGACATCGTGGTCAAGTACATCGTCACCGACGARCACGGTGCGACCGATACCCAGACCCTGACCATTACCGTCACCGGGACCAACGACGCGCCCATCGCCTACGCCGACACCGCCACCACTGAAGAGAACACCGTTCTCCAGGGCCAGGTTCCGGCCGCCACCGATGTCGACGGCACCATCGCCAGCTACCTGCTGACCAGCGATATCGCCCAGGGCAAAGGCTCGCTGACCTTCAACGCCGATGGCAGCTACACCTTCACCCCCGGCACCGCGTTCGACCACCTGGCCGTCGGC
>NZ_LZDG02000056.1:0-466 GCF_001672555.2 Pseudomonas sp. AU11447
TTAAGGCTTTCGTCTCAACCGAGGCGCGCATTCTACGCTAACCTCATCTTTCGTCAAGCTTTATTTTTCGAAAATTTCTTTTCTACTCAATCGCCTGGCTTCTGAGAGTCTCGACTCTCGTCAGCAGCAAGCACAATTCATGTGCTTACACTAATAGGCAAAGCCCCGGACAGCGAAGCTGACCGGGGCTTTGGGATAGGAGCTTGACGATGACCTACTCTCACATGGAGAAACTCCACACTACCATCGGCGATGCGTCGTTTCACTACTGAGTTCGGGATGGGATCAGGTGGTTCCAACGCTCTATGGTCGTCAAGCAATTCTTTACGGACGCTCGTGGCTGTTGCACACGCTCATCCAGATTCGGGTATGTGACAGGTATTTGCGGTTCACACGAACTTTCGGTTCGTTACGTCTTCACCGTACAACACGCAAATTGTTTGGGTGTTATATGGTCAAGCCTCAC